>NZ_MQUI01000029.1:0-49908 GCF_001970915.1 Sphingomonas sp. Sph1(2015) | reverse complement strand
CCTCTCCCCTCCCGCAGGCGGGAGGGGCCGGGGGAGGGCCTGGGGCTCCGGCGCTTTCCCCATGCCGAGCATTTGCATGCGTCATGCCACAACGACCGCGAGGGTGAAAAAACCCAGGGCATCCCCTCCCCCAACCCCCTCCCGCCTGCGGGAGGGGGCTTTTCGCCAGGCCGCAATACCTCTCCCCTCCCGCAGGCGGGAGGGGCCGGGCGAGGGCCTGGGGCTCCGGTGATTGCTTCGACACCAAACGCCTTCACCAACACCCGTTGCCCAACGCCCGCCGCCGCACTAACGCTGTCGCAAACATTACAAAGAGCAGGGCGACAGGGTTTGGAACTCCAGACGAACGGGCAAGTGGAAGCGGCAGTGCGCGGCGTGCTGGCCGATGTGCTGGGTCTGTCGGCCGAGCGCGTGGACGGTTTCGACGTGGATACGCCGCTGTTCGGCGCGCTGCCCGAACTGGACTCGATGGCGGTCGCGGGCGTGCTGACCGAGCTGGAGGACCGATTGGGCATCCTGATCGAGGATGACGAGGTCGATGGCGAGATGCTGGAGACGTTCGGCCAGCTGGTTGCCTTTGCGCAATCCAAGGCGGGCGCTTGATCGACTATTATGACTGGCCCGGCGGGCGCGAGGCGATGTTGCGCTTCGGCCCCGCGCAAGGGCCGGTCGTGCTGGTCGCGATGCCGTTCTGGGAAGAAGCGAACCGGACGCGCAGCCTGGCGGTCGCCATGCTGCGGCGGCTGGCCGATCACGGCATCGGCGGCGCGCTGCCCGACTGGCCGGGCACGGGCGAGAGCGTGATCGACACCGAGAAGGCGAGCCTGCTGCAATGGCGCGACGCGCATCAGGCGGCGGCGGAATCGCTGGGCGACCGGCCCTGTTACGCCGTGTCGATCCGGGGCGGCGCGCTGGTCGACGGGTTCGCGCTGCTGGCCGGGCGCTGGCACCTGACGCCGATGACGGGCGAAGCGGTGCTGCGCGACGTGATCCGGCTGCGCGCGGCGGCGGGGCTGCGCGGCGACGAACATGGCGTGTTCGGCGCGGAGTCGCCGGTGCGCGTCGCGGGCAATCGGGTCTCTCCGCACTTCCTTGCCGGGCTGGCGGGGGCCGGACTTCACGACCAGCCGGGGGTGCCGCGCCGCGTAGTGCGGCTGGGCCATGACCGAGCGCCCGCCGACCGCGTGATCGATGCCGTCCCGCCCTGGCGCCGGGCCGAGCCGCAGGAAGACCCCGAACTCGCCGCCCTGCTGGCCGAGGATATCGCGCAGTGGATCGCATCATGCGAAGGCTGATCTCCTTTCCCTGCGACGGCGCGACGCTGATCGGCACGCTGGACGAAGCGGCGGGTGCGACCGGCCTGCTGATCGTCTCCGGCGGCAACGAGCCGCGCATGGGTGCGCACCGGGGCCAGGCGATGATGGCGGCCCGCATCGCGGCCCATGGCTATCCGGTCTTCCGCTTCGACCGGCGCGGCGTCGGCGACAGCGCGGGTGGCAATGGCGGCTGGGAGTCGAGCGGTCCCGATATCGCCGCCGCCGTCGATGCCTTTGCCGATGCCGCGAACCTGACCCGGATCATCGGCTTCGGCAATTGCGACGCCGCCGCCGCGCTGGCGATGTTCGGCGCGGAGGCCGGGTTCGCGAAGGTCCTGCTCTCCAATCCATGGCTGTCGGACGAACCCGACGCGCTGCCCCCCGCCGCCGCGATCCGCCGCCATTATGCCAGGAAGCTGGTCAATCCGGCCGAGTGGCTGCGGCTGGCGCGCGGCGCGGTCGATCTGGGCAAGCTGCGCCAAGGACTGACCAAGATTGCCGCAGCCCCCTCTGCGCTCGACGAGACCGCTGCGCCGCTGATCCGCGCGATCCATCGCTGGGCCGGGGATGCCGCGATCATCGTGGCGCAGGGCGATGCGACCGGTGTCGCCTTTCGCGCCGCCGCGCGCGGGCACGGCTTTGCCATCGAGACACTGGCGACGGACTCGCACAGCTATGCCGATGCCATGGACGCACTGGAGCGGGTGGTCCTCACCCATCTGGCACGGGCCGGATCGGACGGAGCGACACCTGTGCGCGACAGCGAGGCGGAACCCCAGAATATCGCTTGATACGTTTTAAGATTCGATTTTTCTCAGGAACGCCTCCCCGCCCCGCCCATTGGTCGGGCAAGGAGAGACGGTCCATGAACGAACGCCCTACCCCGCCCCAGCCCGAACAGCAGCAGGACATGCCCGGCCAGACCGAGGCGATGGACCCACGCCCCGACCATGGCGAGCATAGCTATGTCGGCCATGGCAAACTGACCGACAAAAAGGCGATCATCACCGGCGCGGACAGCGGCATCGGCCGCGCGGTCGCCATCGCCTTTGCCCGCGAGGGTGCGGACGTGGTGATCTCGTACCTGTCCGAAGATGAAGACGCCGCCGAAACCCAGCGGCTGGTCGAACAGGCAGGCCGCAAGGCCCTGCTGATCCCCGGCGATATCAGCGATCCGGCGCATTGCCGCACCATCGTCGAGCGTGCCGTCCAGACCTTCGGCCGCGTCGACATCCTGGTCAACAATGCCGCGCATCAGGCCAGCTTCCAGGCGGTCGAGGATATCAGCGACGAGGAGTGGGAAACCACCTTCGCCACCAACATCCATGCGATGTTCTATCTGGTGAAGGCCGCGCTGCCGCACATGGGCGAAGGCGCATCAATCATCAACACGACCTCGATCAACGCCGACAAGCCCAACCAGCAACTGCTCGCCTATGCGACCACCAAGGGTGCGATCCACAATTTCACCGCGGGGTTGGCGCAGATGCTCGCCGAGCGAAAGATCCGGGTCAATGCGGTGGCGCCGGGGCCGGTCTGGACCCCGCTGATCCCCTCGACCATGCCACCCGAGGCCGTGAAGAGTTTCGGCGAGCAGACGCCGATGGGCCGCGCCGCGCAACCCGCCGAACTCGCCCCCCCTTACGTCCTGCTCGCCAGCGGCGAGGCCAGCTACATCAGCGGCGCGACCATCCCCGTTACCGGCGGCACCCCCTTTCTCTGATCCCCTGAAAGCAGATGATCCATCGCGACGCTCGCCGATGCCGTCGAATATCAGCCGCCGGCGCTGATCGACCGGCAGCCCGACCACCAGTCCGGTCGTCCGGGCGTCGCCGATGGCGTGCGGATGCACCGGGGACGAGACCGAGGGGAAGCCGATCGACGCCGCGCAGGCGGCGACGTGGCGAGCAGAACGGCTTCGACCGTAAAATCCGCCACTTGCCTCCCCCCGCCCGCTCGGCCAGTCTGGTACGATGATCCTCCCGCTCCTGCTCGCCGCCGCCGCGACGCCCGCCGCCGCTCCCTCCCCCGCCCGGCTGAAGGCCGATGTCGAAGCGCTGGTCGGCTTCGGCACGCGCCATACTGCCTCCACGACCACTGATCCCAAACGCGGCATCGGCGCGGCGCGCGACTGGGCGGCCAGGCAGTTCGAGACGATCGGCCAGGGCTGCAACGGCTGCATCACCGTGGAGCGGATCAACCGCCGCTTCACCGGCCCGCGCGCCCCGAACGGCGTGATGGTCGAGGACGTGCTGGGCATCCAGCGGGGGCGCGACCCGAACCGCGTGGTGATCGTCGGTGCGCATATCGACAGCCGCGTGACGGATGTGATGGATGCGACGTCGGACGCGCCGGGGGCCAATGACGATGCCTCGGGCGTGGCGCTGGTGCTGGAGGCCGCGCGCCAATTGTCGAAGCAGCAGTTCGACGCGACCATCGTCTATGCCGTCTTCTCGGGCGAGGAACAGGGGCTGTGGGGCTCGACCCTGCTGGCCGACACCGCCAAGGCCCGCAACTGGCGGGTCTCGGCGATGCTCAACAACGATATCGTCGGCAACACGGTCGGCCAGGGCGGCGTGCGCGAGGCACGCTGGGTCCGCGTCTTTTCCGAGGGCATCCGCGCCTCCGAGGACCTGCCGCAACAGATCCAGCGGCGGGGCAATGGCGGCGAGGATGACGGACCCAGCCGCGCGCTGGCCAAGGCGATCGACGGCGTCGCCGACAAGCTCGGAGGCCTCGACGTGTTCCTCGACCGGCGGCCCGACCGTTTCGGCCGCGGCGGCGATCATGAGCCGTTCCTGAAGCTCGGCTATCCGGCCGTCCGTTTCTCCGTCGCCAATGAGGATTGGGACGCGCAGCATCAGGACCTGCGCAAGGAAGGAACGGTCGCGTACGGCGACACCATCGACAAGATGGATTTTCCCTATCTGGCGAAGGTGACGGCGATCAACATCGCCACGCTGGGCCGTCTGGCCGCCGCCCCGGCCGCCCCCGACAAGGTGACGATCAGCGGCGCGCTATCCCGCGACACGCAGGTCGAATGGGCGTCGGTGCCGGGCGCGGTCCGCTACCGCATTCATTGGCGGCGCAACGACGTCGCCGGATGGACCGACGCACGCGACGTGACCGAGACGAAGACGGTGCTGACCCAGGTGCCGGTCGACGACCATTTCATCGGCGTCTCGGCGATCGCGGCGGACGGCGCGGAGAGCCTCGTCACCTTTGGCGGCCGCTGAGCGTCACCTTTGACGGCCGCTGAGCGGCGATCGATCGGACCATGGAAAGGATGCCGCCCCGCGGGAGAGTCGGAGCGGCATCCCGGTTTCCAACCCGGCGTCTCTCGGGCTGAAATCCCCCCTGGGGGAAGGCGTCAGCGACGGACCAGCTAGCTGCGAACGCGCGCGCGGCGCGGGGCAGAACGCACCACTTCGGTCGTAGTGGTGGTCGTCGTGGTAATGACAGGAGCGCCCTGTACCACAATTGTGGTAGTCGTGGGAGCCGGATAATAATAGCCGTCCGCATAATAACCCGCTTGCGGCGAAGGCGGCATACCTGTCGTTCCCACCGTGGTCGTGGTGGTGACGGTCGTGCCGCCCTGCGTCACCACGCGCCGTCCCATGGCAGGCGGCGGCGGGGGCGGAGCATATGGGTCCCGATAGCTGTAATCGTCATAGCCCGGCTCCATACGCCGCCCGCGATCCTCGGCCCGGTCGATGGCATAGCCCGCCGCCGCCCCGACACCCGCGCCGATCAGCGTACCACCCAGGCGGTTTCCACGCCCGGCGACCAGATTGCCCGCCACGCCGCCTGCCACCGCACCGATCGCGGCACCCCCCAACCCGTCATCGCGCCGGACGGGCGGCGGCGGGGGCGCATAGGGCGCACCTGCATAATCGGGCGTGCCGTCCCAGTTCACGCCGTACACACTGTCATAGACCGACCCACGCTGGTCGATCAGGACCGCATCGTCATAATAGCGCGACCAGCGATACCCAACCGGCGGCTGCGGCAGGGTATAGACCGCCCAGTCATCCACCCCGAAGCGCCGGTCGGTCCAATAGGACGGCACCGTCATGCCGCGCACCGGGCGGCGATAGGCAGGCCATCCGCCGGGCGCGTTCGCCCCGCCCCACCAGCGTCCACCGACCCGGCTGCCCCAGCGGTTCGCGCGCGCAGGCGGCACACCGACCGAGGTCGTACGGACGACCGGGGCTTGTGTGCGCGAGGGTTCGGGATCGAATCCGGGACGGGGATAGTTGGCCCCGGCCTGCGCCATGGCGGGTACGCTGGCGACCATGGCAAGGGTCAGGACTATCAGGCGCGACGAACTTCGCATGGCAAACTTATTCCCCTGTTCTATGCGACGACGTCCCCCTCAACGCCGAAGCCGAAACAAGGTTTGATACCAGCGCCCTGCCTGTATCGATAGCAGTGCCGCCCGTCCCGAAACGGGTCAGCCCGCCATGGCGGCGAGACGCGGCGCGAGCAGCGTCATCAGCGCCTCGCAGCCCGCCTGATCCTCTTCGTCGAACCGGCCCGGTTCGGGGCTGTCCAGATCGAGCACGCCGATGACCGTGCCGTCCAGAAGCACCGGCACGACCAGTTCCGAGCGGCTGGCGGCATCGCAGGCGATGTGGCCGGGAAAGGCATGGACATCGGCCACGCGCTGCGTCCGTGCTTCGGCAACGGCGGTGCCGCACACGCCCTTGCCGACCGGGATGCGGATGCACGCCGCCTTGCCCTGGAACGGCCCGAGCACCAGCTCGCCACCGACCATGCGATAGAATCCCGCCCAGTTGAGATCGGGCAGATACTGCCAGATCAGCGAGGCGGCATTGGCCATGTTGGCGACCGCATCCCCCTCCCCGGCGGTGAGCGCGTCGAGCGCGGCGTGGAGATCGCGGTAAAGCTCTGCCTTCGATCCGGCGGCGATGTCGAACTGGTACATGATGCGGGATGTAGGACGATGGGCGGCGTACGTCATCCCCGGGCGATCACTTTCGACTTGGCGTGAGGACGAACAGTGATCTCCCCTCCCCTTCAGGGGAGGGGCCGGGGGGTGGGGCGCTTCAACAGGCGTTACGCCTGAGGCGAGGCCCCACCCCAAACCCCTCCCCTTCAGGGGAGGGGCCATACCCAATCAGAGTGCCAGATCGGGATGCCGGTTGGGGCTGATCCGCGTGGCTTCGGGACGCGGTGCTTCGGTGGTCGCGGGTGCGCTGACCGGCGGCGGGGCGAGCGCCAATTGCAGGGTCTCCGCGGTCGCGGCCCATTCATGCGCCAGCAGATCGCGATCCTCGTTCAGCGCGGTGCCATAGCTCGGCACGATCTCGCGGATCTTGGCCTGCCAGGCCGGGGTGGCGAGGCGATCGGGGAAGACCTTCTTGATGAGGTTCAGCATGATCGACGGCGCGGTCGAGGCCCCCGGCGACGCCCCCAGCAGCGCGGCGATCGAGCCGTCCTTTGATGCCACGATCTCGGTGCCCAGCTTCAGCACGCCGCCCTTCTTGGGATCGCGCTTGATGATCTGCACCCGCTGTCCGGCCTGCCAAAGCCGCCAGTCGCCGTCCTTGGCGTTCGGGAAATATTCCCGCAGCGCGTTCATCCGGTCTTCCTGGCTCATCATCAGCTGCCCGGCCAGATATTCGACCAGCGAGAACTCGTCCCAGCCCACCGCCAGCATCGGGCGGAAATTGTCGAGCGTCACCGACTTGGGGAGGTCGAAATAGGAGCCTTCCTTCAGGAACTTGGTCGAGAAGGTCGCGAACGGCCCGAACAGCAGCACCTGCTTGCCATTCAGGTAACGGGTGTCGAGATGCGGCACCGACATGGGCGGCGATCCGGTCGAGGCCTTGCCGTAGACCTTGGCCATGTGCCGCTTGGCGATGGCGGGATTTTCGGTGACCAGGAACGATCCGCCGACCGGGAAGCCCGCATAATCGTCGCCCTCGGGGATGCCCGACTTTTGCAGGATGGGCAGCGCGCCGCCGCCCGCGCCCGCAAAGACGAAGCGGGCGGTGATGATGCGCTTTTCGTCGGTCTTGCGATCGCGCGCGGTCACGCGCCACGTGCCGTCGGCGTTGCGTTCGAGCGAGCGGACCTCGTGGCCGGTGGTCAGCGTCACCCCCGGCTGCCCCTGGAGCGAACGGATATACTGACGGGTCACCTCACCCCATTCGCAATCCGTGCCCAGCACCGAGCGGGTCGCGGCGATCTTCTGCCCGGCCTTGCGCCCCTCGATCATCAGCGGCACCCACTGGGCGATCTGGCGCGGATCGGTGGTGAACTCCATGCCCGAGAAGAGCGGGCTGGCGAGCAGCGCGGCATGGCGCTTTTGCAGGAAGGCGACATTCTCGTCTCCCCAGACCAGGTTCATGTGCGGGGTCGAGTTGATGAAGCTGCGCGGGTTCTTCAGCACGCCGGTGCGCAGCTGGTGGCTGAGGAACTGGCGCGTGACCTGGAACTGCTCGTTGATCTCGATCGCCTTCTTGATCTCGACCTTGCCGTCCGCCTCGTTGACCGGCGTGTAGTTCAGCTCGCACAGCGCCGAGTGGCCGGTGCCCGCATTGTTCCAGCCGTTGGAGCTTTCCTCGGCCACCTTGTCCAGTCGTTCGACCAGCTCGATGGTCCAATTGGGCTCCAGCTCGCGCAGCAGCACGCCCAGCGTCGCGCTCATGATGCCGCCGCCGATCAGCAGCACGTCGACCTTATGCTCCGAACCCGCCGCGTCCGCCGCGAAGGGTGCGACCGCCGCCGTCGTCGCGGCCAGTGCGGAGCCCATCATCGCACGCCGGGAAATCCCGCTTTGGGGGGCTGCTTCGGAAGCGCGCGCTGGGCTGCGCTGGTTTCGATCGTCACTCTGCATGTTCGACGCCTTCTCGATGGGGGGCATCCGTGCTGTCGGCAACCGATGGTCGCGACGAACCGCATGGCCCCGATGTCCAAAATCGGGCGCAGCCCTTCCGCCAGACGCGATCGTGCGGGCGGAAAAGCGGCCACAACCGGCCTTCCGATCCTCATCCCAATGTTCGTTTTCGTGTGCCTGTCATCCGCATAGCCGAGTCTGTTCGACTGTCCATGTCGGCAAAATCCGCCGTTCGGCTGGTTTGTCGGTGCAAATGGCAAACCGATTACTACCCGTCCAGGCATGATTATCAATAATGCGTCTTATTATATTAAGGACTATCGAAGTTGTGCTGATTCCCGCCCACCCCTTTGAGCGGTTGTTCGGCAAACCGCTCAAAAAGCCTTGAGCGGCCCGCTTGCGTGGCACGTCATATTGTCCTACAAATCTGAATAGAAAAAATTCAGGAGAGGGCGTGCCCGCCGTGCCATCAGACGTGACGCCTGCCTATATCGCGATCGATTGGGGTACGACCAACCGACGCTGCTATGTCATCGCCGCCGATGGCACGATGCTGGACACGGTGCGCGACGATCGCGGCGTACTGGCGATGAGGGCGGAGGATTATCCGGCTGAAATCGCCGCGATCCGCATGCGCTTCGGCGAGTTGCCGGTCATCGCGGCGGGCATGGTCGGCTCGACGCGCGGCTGGCGCGAGGCGGCCTATGTCCCTGCCCCCGCCGATCTCGCCAGCCTGGCCCGGGCCGCGACGCGGATCGAAGACGCAGACGTCACCATCGTCCCCGGCGTCTCGCTGCTGACCGAAACCCGTGCCGACGTCATGCGCGGCGAGGAGGTGCAGGTGCTCGGCGCGGTGGCAGCGGGCCTCGCCCCCGCCGACGCATTGTTCGCGCAGCCCGGTACGCACAACAAATGGGTGTATGTCGCCGATGGCCGGATCGCCGACTTCGCCACCACCATGACCGGCGAGCTGTTCGCCCTGGTCAAGGGACATGGCATCCTCGCCGGAATGCTTGACGGCCCGGTCGCGGACGGCCCCGCCTTTCGCGACGGCCTGGCGCGAGGCAGCGGCGCGTGCGACCTGACGGCGGCGCTGTTCGGCGTACGTGCCTCGGTGCTGCTCGGCCGGATCGCGGCAGAGGACGCGGCGGCCTATGCCAGCGGGCTCCTGATCGGCAGCGACATCGGCGCGGTGCCCGATATCGAGGGCGGCACCGTCCATCTGTTGTCGAGCGGGCTGCTCGCCGACCTCTACACCATCGGAATCCAGCAGCGCGGCGGCACCGTCGTCGCAATCGACAGCCATGCCGGTTTCCTCGCCGGTCTCCACGCCATTCGGGAGCATTTGTCATGACCGACCCCGCCCAAAGCTTTTCCAAGGCCTTCGCCGCCTGCCCGCTGGTCGCCATCCTGCGCGGCCTGACGCCCGACGAGGCGATCCCCGTCGCCGCCGCGCTGGTCGAGGCGGGCTTCACCCTGATCGAGGTGCCGCTCAACTCGCCCCAGCCTTATGACAGCATCGCCGCCATTTCGGCGCATGTCGGGGGCAAGGCAATCGTCGGCGCAGGCACCGTGCTGACCACCGAACAGGTCGACCGGGTGAAGGCGGCGGGCGGTACGTTGATCGTCTCGCCCAACACCGATACGCACGTCATCGCGCATAGCGTCGCGCAGGGCCTGATCTCGCTGCCCGGCTATTTCACCCCGTCCGAAGCGTTCGCCGCCTTGAAGGCCGGGGCGCACGGCCTGAAGCTGTTCCCGGCCGAAGGCGCCTCGCCCACCTTCCTCAAGGCGCAGCGCGCCGTCCTGCCGCGCGACGTCGCGGTGCTGGCGGTCGGCGGCATCACCCCCGACAACATGGCCGAATGGCGCGCGCACGGCGCGGACGGGTTCGGCCTGGGCTCCAACCTCTATCGCGCGGGCAAGCCGGCGGCGGATGTCGCCGTGTCGGCGCGCGCTTATGTCGAAAAGGCACGCTGATACCGATGACCGACACGATCCGTCTCGCACTGGTCGGCATGGGCAAGATCGCCCATGACCAGCATGTCCCCGCCATCGCCGGCAACCCGGCCTTCGAGCTGGTCGCGACCGTCAGCCGCTCGCCGGGCGGCGTCGAGGGCGTGCCGCATTTCCACGACATCGACGCACTGGCCAAGAGCGATGTGAAGGTCGATGCGGTGGCGCTGTGCACCCCGCCGCAGGTCCGCCACGCCATCGCCGCCGCCGCGCTGGCGAACAACTGGCACGTCTTCCTCGAAAAGCCGCCGGGCGCAACGCTGGCCGAAGTGGCGGTGCTGGAGGAACTGGCGGCCAAGGCCAACGTGACCCTGTTCGCCAGCTGGCACTCGCGCTACGCGCTGGGCGTCGAGCCCGCCCGCGAATGGCTGTCGAGCCGGAAGGTCACGTCGGCCGCGATCACCTGGCGCGAGGATGTGCGTCAATGGCATCCGGGCCAGGCCTGGATCTGGGAAGCGGGCGGCTTCGGCGTGTTCGATCCGGGCATCAACGCGCTGTCGATCGCGACCCACATCATGCCGCAGCCCTTCTTCATCGAGCGCGCGACGCTGGACTTCCCCGCCAATCGCGACGCGCCGATCGCCGCCGACGTGGCGTTCCGCACGACCGAGGGTACGCCGGTGACGCTCGACCTTGACTGGCGGCAGGAAGGCCATCAGAGCTGGGACATCGTGGTGGAGACGACCGACGGCACGCTGAAGCTGGCCGAGGGCGGCGCGCTGCTGACCCTGCCAGACGGCTCGACCCCGCATGAGCAGGAAGGGCTGCACGGCGAATATCCGGGCCTGTACGCACGCTTCGCTGAACTGGTGCAGGGCGGCCGTTCGGATGTCGACATCGCACCGCTGCGCCACGTCGCCGACGCCTTCATGCGCGGCAAGCGGCGTGAGGTGGAAGACTTCGTGGAGTAAGGGCCGCTCACCTTGGGCGAAGTCGGAAAACCATTCCCGTGGCCTTCGACTTCGCTCAGGCTGAACGGATGTTGAGAAGTTGCACAAAACTCCGTTCGCACTGAGCGAAGTCGACGTGCACGCCCCATCCAAGCCAAAAAACAAGGCCGGTTGTCCAGCAGGACGACCGGCCTTTTCAGTTCAAGGATTGGCGGGATGCCGAAGCACCCCGCCCCCTCATCAGAAGTTGATCGTCGTCCCGATCGCGATCTGCCGCCCCAATGCATCGTAGCGCTGCGGCGCGGTGTTCGCTCGCGACAGGGCCACGGTGTACGAGTTCGGAATGATCGGCGGGGTCTTGTCAAGCAGGTTGTTCGCGATGATGCGGAACGAGAACTGCCGCGCGATATTCCAGGTCAGCGCCAGGTCGAAGAAGCTCTGCGGCGCGATGCGGGCATAGGTGTTGCGGAAATTGGCAGCGGTCCCGCCGATGTCCGCATTGCCCGAATTATACGCCGTGGTCAGCGAACCCGTGTAGCGCCAGTTGAACGAAGCGTTGAACGTGTTGTCGGCCGTCGTCCAGGTCGTGCGCAGGCCATGCATCCACTTCGGGACCAGCTGGCCACAGGCGATGCCGTTCGAGAAATAGCCCGCGCAGTTATACTGGGTGCGCAGCGGAGAGTCCTGCGCACCGGCCAGCGTGGTGAGCGAGCCGTTGAAGTTCCAGTCGAGGCGACCCGCGCCACCCAGACCCAGCGTATACTGGCCCTGGAAGTCCCAGCCATAGGCGAGCGAACGATAGAAGTTCGTCGTGCCCTGGCGCACGAAGCCGCTGGTCGGGTTGTTGGCGATCGGGTTGGCGATCGAGCCCGTCGTCGGATCGCGCACGATCCCCTGACAGAAATAGGAATCGCCATTCGACGCCAGACAGCCGTTCAGGAAGTAATCCGCGCCGTTGAAGCTCAGCGAGTTGACGATACGGATCTGGTAGCGGTCCACCGAGAACACCAGGCCGGGCACGAAGCTGGGCTTCACGATCAGACCATAGGTCAGCGTATAGGCCGTCTCCGGGTCCGCCGTGTAACCGCCGGTGCGCACCGAGCAACCTTCCGTCGGGCAGAGCAACGACGTGCTGCCGTACAGATTGTCGGCCAGCCCTGTCTTGCGGCACAGATCGCGCGAGGCGAGCGGGGCCGTCGTCACCGTGCCATCGGGCAGCGTGCGCTGCACCGGCGCGCAGAAGTCGGTCAGCGTGCTGTTACGACCATAGCGGATCGTCGTGGCCTGCTGAATCTCGACCACGGTCGGCGCGCGCTGCGCCTTGTTATACGACGCGCGGAAGGTCAGGTCCGATACCGGCGCATAGATGCCCTCGATCTTCCAGGTCGAGAAGGTCTTGGGGTTCGAGCTGTATTTCGAGACGCGGAAGCCGCCATTGGTCTGGAGCAGGTGCGCGAACGGCTTGTCCTGGATAAGCGGAGCCTGAAGCTCGATGTTCGATTCCCAGACATCCTGACGCAGGTCGGTGCGGCTGTCGCCATTCTGCTCGATGAAGACATCGTTCGCGGTCGAGATCAGACGATCCTTGCGATATTCGGTGCCCAGCGAGATCGCCAGACCATCATTCGCCCAAGGCGTCTTGATGCCGTACTTGGTCAGGTCACCCGTTACCGTGCCGATGACGTCGTACAGGATGCCGATCTGGCCGCTGACGCCGCTCTGGCTGCCCGGGCCGTTGAACAGATAGTTGGTCAGCGGGGTGTTGCCCGAACCGGCGCGGAACGCATCGAACGGAACGCAGGCGCTGTCGGTGCCCGCCACCGTCGCGGCGCAGGTCGGCGTGCCGTTGACGTTGACGACGTTCAGCGAGCGGTTGACCCGGACCGGGTCGGCGAAAGGTGCGTATCGTGCATCCTGCTGGTTGCGCGCATAGACGCCGCCAATGTCATAGGTCCAGGCATCACCCACCTTGCCGCGCAGGCCGCCGGTCGCCCGGATACCCTGGTTGATATAAGTATCGATCAGATTGGGCTGGCCGTCGAAGCGATAACGGACCTCCAGCGGAACCGAGCCGGTCGATCCGGTGGCGCAACCGAGCGCACCCGCCTGCCCCGCCGACAGGAACGGGTTGTTGCAGTTCACCTGATAGGGCGTCGAGCCATAGACCGTGTAGCTGTAGACGCGCAGCGGGCTGGGGTTGATCGACTTGTCGCGGAACCAGATGGCATCGCCATACAGCTCGAACTCCGGCGCGATCTGGAAGCTCATGAAGCCGCCCGCCGTGTAACGCTCACCCTGACGCTGGAAGGAATAGTCGTCATAGGGGTTGGCCGCGACGCCGGGACGCGGGCCATAAGCGACGAAGCTGCGCGAGCCGTCCGGATTGTTGACATAGGCCGTGCCCGAATTCGGCCCAGAGCGCGGCGAGATGTAACCGGCGGGCGAATAGGTGGACACCGGCGAACAGGTCAGCGGACCGTCCTTGGCCAGCTGTGCGAGCGGACACGCCGCGATCGAACGGTCGCCGGTGCGGACCAGGTCCGAATTGCGATAATTGACGAAGCCCGACACCTTCAGCCGGTCGTCGAACAGCTTCTTGCCGACGGTCAGCGTGACGTCGGCACGGCCACCGTCATTGGTCCAGCCGAGCGGCGTCTTGAAGCCGACACCCTGCGCCAGCGGGGTGACGATGTTGCTGCGGTTCAGATGGTTGTAGAAATTGTAGTTCGCATCGACGCGGACACCGTCGAAATCCTTGCGCAGGATGAAGTTGACGACACCCGATACCGCGTCCGAACCATAGACCGACGACGCGCCGCCCGACAGAATGTCGACACGCTGAAGCAGCGAGGCGGGGATGATGCCCGTATCCTGGCCGTTCTGCGTGCCCAGGCGCTTGCCATCGACCAGCACCAACGTACGCTCGAAGCCCAGGCTGCGCAGCTTGATCCGCTGGCGACCGTCCGAGTCCTGATAGTTCTGCTGCGCGTCGGGTGCGATCTGCGGAAGGCGGTTCAGCACTTCCTCGACATTGAGCGGCGCCTGGGCCTGAATGTCCTGCGCCGTGACCGAAGTGATCGGCGAGGCCGAAGCGAGGTTCGGCCGGGCGATGCGGGAGCCCGTCACGATCACTTCGCCGTCATTGCTCGACTGCGGCGTGCCGGTGATGGCGGCGGTGCGGGTCTGCGCGGCGGTCGCGCTCGACGTGACATTGTCGTCGGCATCGGTTGGCACCGTCGTACCGGATTGCTGGGCCAGCACGGGCGTAGCGACCAGCGCACCGGCCGACAACGCAAGCCATGAGATCGGGTGAAGCATCTTCATTCTATAACCCCCATTTTTTAGCCGCCCGCGTCGTTGCGCCGTTGGCGTGTCGCACAAACAAGACACTCCAGCAGGGTCGTCAATAGTCAGGGCTATACCGATCTATAATCAATTCCGCTTTGGTCCTTCATTGTGACCCATGTGCCACACTTCATTACATTGCTAACCGACTGACAAATAACGCTTATATAAAGGCGGAAATTTTCCGATCAGGACTATTCCAAGCCTTTCAACAGCTTAGCAACTCCAGCAAGGACACCAAAATCCTGCGCCTCACGATTAAGCCATATCAGGCAGTATCGCCTTTATAGCAGACGGCAAACACCGATCGGACGTACCAGTTAGAAACCTTTGGCCCCCAGCTGTCCGACCGACATGGCTACACCCTGGATAAAAAAAGGGCCGATTCTCCGTGTGGAAAATCGGCCCGTTCAGGCTTGGGGTTCTGGAAAAAGATCAGAAGGTGATCGTCGTCCCGATCGCGAGTTGACGTCCCAGCGCGTCGTAACGCTGCGGCGCGGTGTTCGAGCGCGACAGGGCGACCTGATACGAGTTCGGGATGATCGGCGGCGTCTTGTCGAACAGGTTGTTGGCGATGATCCGGAAGGCGAACTTGCGCGCGATGTTCCAGGTCAGCGCCAGGTCGAAGAAGCTCTGCGGCGCGATGCGCGCAAAGGTGTTCTGGAACCGCTCCGGCGTACCGCCGATGTCTGCGTTACCCGAATTGTTCGCGGTCGTCAGCGAACCCGTATAGCGCCAGTTGAACGAGGCGTTGAACGTCCGGTCCGGCGTCGTCCAGGTGGTGCGCAGGGTATGCGCCCATTTCGGAACCAGCTGCCCGCACGAGATGCCGTTCGAGAAGTAACCCGCACAATTATACTGGCTGCGCAGCGGCGAGTCCTGACCACCGGCCAGCGTCGACAGCGAGCCGTTGAAGCCCCAGTCCAGGCGGCCTGCGCCGTTCAGGTCCAGCGAATACTGGCCCTGGAAGTCCCAGCCATTGGCCAGCGTGCGATAATAGTTGGTCGTCCCCTGCCGCACGAAACCGGTCGAGGGATTGCCTGCGGGCGCATTGCCGATCGAGCCGGTGGTCGGATCGCGAACGATGCCGTTGCAGAAGAACGGATCGCCGTTCGACGCCAGACAGCCCTGCAGATAATAATCCGCGCCGTTATAGCCCAGCGAGTTGACGATCCGCACCTGATAGCGGTCGACCGAGAAGACCAGACCCGGAACGAAGCTGGGCTTCACGACGAGGCCATAGGTCAGGGTATAGGCCGTTTCAGGATCGGCGGTGAAGCCGCCCGAACGCGTGGTGCAGCCTTCCGTAGGGCAGAGCAGCGAGGCGCTGCCATAGAGGTTGTCGGCCAGCCCGGTCTTGCTGCACAGCTCGCGCGAGGCGAGCGGCGTGGTCGTCACGGTGCCATCGGGCAACGTGCGCGACACGGGCGCGCAGAAGTCGGCCAGCGTATTGTTGCGGCCGAAATTGACCTGTGTCGCCTGGCGGATCTCGATCACGGTCGGCGCGCGCTGCGCCTTGTTGTACGAGGCGCGGAAGGTGATGTCGGCGACCGGCGCATACAGACCCTCGATCTTCCAGGTCGAGAAGCTCTTGGGGTTCGAGCTGTACTTCGACACGCGGAAACCGCCATTGGTCTGCAGCAGGTGCGCGAACGGCTTGTTCTGGATCAGCGGCGCCTGAAGCTCGATATTCGATTCCCAGACATCCTGCGACAGCCGGGCGTCCTGGTCGCCGAACTGGTCGACAAAGCCGGCATCGGCGGTCGAGATCAGCCGATCCTTGCGATATTCGGTGCCCAGCGACACAGCCAGGCCGTCATCCGCCCAAGGGGTCTTGATGCCATAGGTGGTCAGGTCGCCATTCACGACCGCGATCGCGTCGAACAGCTGGGTGATCGTCCGCCGCTGGCCGGTGGCGCCGCTCGAGAACAGGTAATTGGTCAGCGAATTGCTGCCCGACCCTGCGCGGAATGCATCGAACGGGACGCACGACGGATCAGTGCCGTTGACGACCGAGCGGCAGGTGGCCACGCCGTTGACGTTGACGACGTCTAGCGCACGATTGACCCGGTCGTTCTGCGACGTCGGGCCGAGATACCAGTCCTGCTGGTTGCGGGCATAGACGCCGCCCACGTCATAGGACCAGGCCTCGCCGATCTTGCCGCGGACGCCGCCGGTCGCGCGGAAGCCCATATTGACGAAGCGGTCCGCCTGGGCGGGCTGCCCGTCGAAGCGATAGCGCACGTCGAGCGGCACATAGCCGGTGCTGCCTGGCGTACAGCCCAGCGCACCCGCCTGGCCGCCCGACAGAAAGGGATTGTCGCAATTCACCTGATAGGGCGTCGTGCCCGCCACGGTATAGGAATAGACCCGGCGCGGCGTCGGATTCTCGGAGGTGTCGCGGAACCAGATGCCGTCGCCATAGATCTCGACCTCGGGCGCGATCTTCAGGTTCACGAAGCCGCCTGCCGTGTAGCGCTCATTGGCGCGCTGGAAGGACACGTCGTCATAGGGGTTGGCGGCATTGCCTGCGCCCGGCCCCCAGGGGACAAAGCTGCGCGTACCGTCCGGGTTGTTCACATATTGCGCATTCGCATTAGGACCCGAGGCAGGCGAGACGAAGCCGCTGCGCGAATAGGTGGACAGCGGCGAGCAGGACAGTGCCGAGTCCTTGGTCAGCTGCGCGATCGGGCAGGCGGCATAGGAACGCGCGCCGTTCTGGACGAGATCGGCCTGGCGATAGTTGAAGAAGCCCGACACGTTCAGCCGGTCGTCGAGCAGCTTCTTGCCCGCCGTCACCGTGATGTCCGAACGCCCGCCGTCATTGGTCAGCCCGCGCGGGCTGCCGAACCCGGCCGCGCTGGCGATGGGGGTGACGATGTTGCTGGTGTTGTTGTGGTTGTAGAAATTGTAATTGCCGTCGAGGCGAAGCCCTTCGAAATCCTTGCGCAGGACGAAGTTGACGACGCCCGAGATCGCGTCCGAACCATAGACCGACGAAGCGCCGCCCGACAGCACGTCGACGCGCTCCAGCAGGCTGGCCGGGATGATGCCGGTGTCCTGGCCGTTCTGGGTGCCCAGACGCTTGCCGTCGACCAGAACCAGCGTCCGCTCAAAGCCCAGGCTGCGCAGCTTGATCCGCTGGCGGCCATCGGAATCGGCATAGTTGGACTGCGCGTCGGGGGCGACCTGCGGCAGGCGGTTCAGCACCTCCTCGACGTTCAGCGGGGCCTGGGCCTGGATGTCCTGGCGCGTGACCGAGGTGATCGGTGCGGCGGAAGCGAGATTGGGGCGAACAATGCGCGTGCCGGTGACGATGACCTCACCGCCGCTCGATGCCTGCGGCGTACCGCTGATCGCGGCGGAGCGGGTCTGTGCCGCGTCGGCGCTGATCGAGGCGTCGTTGCTATCGTTCTGCGTGGTGCCGTCCTGCGCGGCGGTCGACCCGACCTGCTGCGCGGCGGCGGGTGCGACGAGCATCAGGGAGGCGGCGGAAAGCGCCAACCACGATGCGGACTGCTGGATTTTCATGAGGTCTCCCCTTCATCCCGGCCGATGGGACGCCGGGTAGAGGAAAAGGACAATGTTTTTGCCGCTTAGGGTCAATACCTAATGCATACCTATGCATCACCCATCGCTACATTCACTGGCCAGTGTCACCAGAAAGACACAATTTAAAACGATTTCAATGCCTTGGATTAAGGCTTGGAAATATTTCGATACAATTTGGCGCCGCCGCCATCGACAAGGCCAGGGTTCGCTAGCGTTGATTCGGGCAAGTGGTTCCATATCGGTTGCCACGCCCCTTGCGGCTTTCGCATTCCCCTCGCAGTATCGGCCCCGAGAACCGGGTCGGAATGACCCGGCGGGGATGGAGCATATCATGCAGGACGAACGGCGCGCTTTTCTGGGCGGGATCGCCTCGTTGGCCGGGATTGGGGCAGGCATGGGGGCGGGGCTCGCCGCTCCGGTGCGCGCGCTGGCGAAGACAGCGGCGAAGGCAGGCGCCGGGTCCGATGCCGTCATCGTCTCCACCTGGGACTTCGGCGCGCCCGCCAATGACGCCGCCTTCGCCAAGGGGCGCAGCGGCGGATCGCTATTGGATATGGTCGAAGCGGGGGTGATGGTGCCGGAGGCCGATCCGAACAACCATTCGGTCGGCTATAGTGGTTATCCCGATCGCGACGGCCATGTGACGCTGGATGCGGTCATCATGGACGATGCGGGCGGCGTCGGCGCGGTCGCCGCGCTGGAGGATACGGTCCACGCCATCTCCGTCGCGCGCGCGGTGATGGAACATACCCCCCATACTTTCCTGGTCGGCGAGGGCGCGACGCGCTTCGCCCGCGACCGGGGCTTTCCGCGCGTCAACCTGCTCACCCCGGAGGCGGAAAAGGCGTGGCGTGACTGGTTGAAGACGCAAAACTACAGGCCGGTCGCCAATAGCGAGACCGGCACCTATGGCGCGGGGCGGCCCGGCACGCCGGGCGGTGCGCTGGACCATGACACGATCGGGATGCTGGCGCGCGATGCCGGCGGCCGGATGGCGGGCGCCTGCACCACCTCGGGCATGGCGTTCAAGATGCGCGGGCGCGTCGGGGACTCGCCGCAGGTCGGCTCGGGCCTCTATGTCGAGCGCGGCGTGGGCGGTGCGACCTCCACCGGGCTGGGCGAGGAAGTCACCCGCACCGTGGGGACCGCGCGCGTCGTTGCCTCGATGCGACACGGGATGAGCCCACAGGCGGCATGCGAGGAAGCCGCCCGCCATATCGCATCCTTGCGCGGCGATGCGATCAAGGGCGTGCAGGTCGGCTTCCTGGCGATGGATATACGCGGGCGGATCGGGGCCTTCTGCCTGTTGCCGGGCTTTACCTATGCGGTGACGGATGCGACCGGAAAGACGCGGGTTGAGAAGGCGCCGTCGCTGTTCAAGGCGTGAACGATCTTCCCCGGTGCGGGGAGGGGGACCGCTCGCAGAGCGGTGGAGGGGGATCGCCCCACGGGACGCCCTTCGTGGAAGCCCCCCTCCGTCAGGCCTTTGGCCTGCCACCTCCCCGTACCGGGGAGGATTTAGGCGCCCTCCCCCCCATCGGCGATCAACGCGTTCAGATCACGCAGCGCCTTCACCAGCCCCAGCCCGCGCGGCCCCGCGATATAGCGCGGCGCCCATTCCGGCTGGAACTTCTCCTTATACGCCCGCAGCCCCCGGAAGCCGTAGAAACGCTCGCCATGCCGGAAGACCAAGGCCGCGACCTTCGCCCAGGTCGGCCCCAGCCGCCGCCCGTCCACACCCGATAGCGGGGCGAGGCCCAGCGCGAAGCGGCCATAGCCCTGCGCCTGCCCCCACAGCATCAGCTCGACGAACAGATAGTCCATGACCCCGCCGGGAGCGTCCTCGACATGGCGCATCAGGTCGACCGACAGCTCGCGCCGATCCCCGGACTTCCAGAGATTGGCAAAGGCGACGATCCGTCCCTCGACCCGCACCACAGCACAGTCGGTCAGCGCCAGATAGGCCGGGTCGAACCGCCCCAGGCTGAACCCCTTTTCGCCATGCCCCTTGGCGAGCAGCCAGTCGTCGGACACGGCCCTCAGTTCGGGCAGGATCGCGGGCACTTCGGCGGCGGGAAGGATGGCGAAGTTCGCATTCTCGCGCGTGCGGAAACGGTTGAGCGTCTGGCGCAGCCCGCGCACCCGCCCGCCCTCCAGCGCGAAGGTGGAGAGGTCGATCAGCGCCTCCTCGCCATATTTGATGATCTGCAGCCCCATCTCGATCGCGATTTCGAGACCTTCGGGGGTGATCTGATAGAGCATCAGGCGGCCTTGCGCGGCGTCCGCCATCGTCCGCAGCTGCCACAACAGGTCGGCCCAGGCGGCGCGCGGGCCGACGGGATCGCCCATCGCGATCCAGCTGGTGCCCCGCACCTGATACATGACGAAGGCATCGCCCTCGGGCGAAAACAGGAACCGCTTGTCGCCCAGCAGCGCCAGCGCGGCGTCGGTCCGCTCGGCCTGTTCGACGATGGCGAGGACACGCTCCATCGCCGGATGATCCGCTTCCCCCGGCGGTGCGGCCAGGAACAGCCGCCACAGCCCCGCCCCCGCCAGCATCACCGCCACGCCCAGCCCCGCGCGCAGGAAACGCGAGGCGTCGTCGGACAGCGCGAACCGCCACCACAGCGATTCCTGATAATCGACATGCTTATAGGCGAAAAAGCCGATCCAGCCCGTCCCGACGATCACCACCGCGACGCTCAACAGCCAGGCAGGCGACAGCGGCCGCGCGACCAGCGAGGTGCGCCGGTAAAAGGCCTTGCGACTCATCTGAAGGAGCAGTGCGATGCTCAGGCAGACCGCCGCTTCCTCATAATCGATGCCCTTGGCGAGCGAGAACACCGCCCCTGCGACCAGCAGCGCGCGCGCCGCCAGGCTCGCCCCGTCGAGCCGCCGGTAAAGCCCCGGCGCCAGCAGCAACAGGCCGGTGCCGACCAGGCTGGCGGCGAAATGCGACGCCTCGATAAAGGGCAGCGGCAGGATATGGACCAGATGGTGGACGCGCTGCGGAATGGCGGGCAGCGATCCCGACAGCAGCAGGATCGCCCCGCCGCCGAAACAGGCCGCGCTGAGCAAAGTCGGCGCGATGCCCAGCAACACCCGGCGCAGATCGCGCAGCGCCCGGATCGGCCGCCGCCGCACCTCGTCCCAGGCCAGCAGCGCGATGCCGAGCGCCAGCGGGGCGAGATAATAAAGGACTCGGTAGGCGATCAGCGCGGCGAACAGCTCGGTCCGGTCGACCGGGACGGTCGCCAGCACCACCGCCTCGAACACGCCGATGCCGCCCGGCACATGGCTGACCAGCGCGACGATGATCGCCAGCGCATAGGCCAGCAGGAAGGCGGGCAGCAGGTCGATCGACGCACCCGGCAGCAAGACGAACAGCGCCGAACTGGCACAGGCGAGATCCAGCGAGGCGATCCCGATCTGCGCCACGGCTTGCGCGGGTGTGGGCAGCGGCACGCTCCATGCGCGCCAGCCGATCCGCTGTCCGGGCCGCAACGCGCACAGCACGATCAGGCCCAGTGCCCCCGCCACCACCGCTCCGCCCAGCCAGCGGACGATCCCCTGCCCCAGCACGAAGGTCTCGACGGTGATCGGCCCTTCATGGAACAACAGCCCCAGTCCGGTGACGGTGAACACGCCGAACCAGAAGGTCGCGCTGGCGATGGCGATGACCCGCGCAATGTCCGGCCCGTCCAGCCCGGCGGCGGCATAGACGCGGTAGCGTGCCGATCCCCCGGTCAGCAGCCCCAGCCCCAGATTGTGGCTGAGCGTATAGCTGGTGAAGGACGCCGTCGCCGCCGTTCGCCAGCGCAAGCGCCGCCCGATGACACGCAGCGCGATCACGTCGTAGAAGGTCAGCGCGACATAGCTGGCGATGGTAAAACCGACCGAGAGCATGATCTGGCGCGGGTCGATCGCGTAGAAAGCCGCGCGAACATCGCTCAGCCGGACGGTCCGGGTCAGGTGATGCAGCGCCGACAGGCCCAGCGCGACAAGCAACAGGACCGCGCCCGCCGCCAGATAACCGCGTCGCGCCTTGGCATAGGCGACGACCCGGTCGGCGATCGACGCCGGCTTGGCGTGCGTTGTCACCGAACCGTCCATTTCGCGATCGTCATGATCCGACCGCCTGTCATATCCGCCCCCACTCGCGTTCGTCTCACTTGCTTTCCGGCCCTTATCGACGGGGCTGGCTGCGGCATAGGAGTGTTGCCGCCCCCGCCGCCTTACGGGACCATGACAAGTTCGTCATCACCGCCTCCACACGCTCATGACAGAACCGTCATGGTTCGCCCACCCTTTCCTCAGGTCGCCGGCGTTAGCATGGGGGCGTGAAAGGATCGTTCCTCCCCGTTGCGCAACGCAGGTCGGCCATCGCCGTGCCCGGACGGTCCGCGCGCGACCGGCGGCCGCGATGAAAAGCCTGCGGATCGTTGGTTGGAGCGCGGGCATGGCGGCGCTGATCGGCGGGGCGGCCTTTGCGCTGCTGGTCGGGCATATGCCGCTTCGTGCCGGGCCACACCGCCCCTCGACGCTGTACGGCGCGACCTTCGCACCGGTGGCGGAGGGCCATCCCGGCCTGGTCGTCACCAGCCTGCGCAGCGATGTCGACGACGATGCCGCCGCTTTGGTCAAGCCGCCGCTGCATGTCGGCGACATGGTCCTGTCGGTCGATGGCCACCCGGCCACGTCCTTTGCGATGTTGCGCGACGAAGCGGCGCTCTCAACCGATACGCCCATGCGTCTTCAGGTCGCGCGCGACCATGGCCTCCTCACGATCACGCTGCTAAGGAGCGGCTCGGGAGGACAGCGTGGCCAACAGGATTTTGCTGATCGAAGATGACCGCTCGACGGCGGATTACATCGCCAACGGATTGCGGGAAGAGGGTTTTCTGATCGACCATGCGGCCAATGGCCGCGACGGCCTGTTCCATGCGACCGACGGCACCTATGACTGCATCATCCTCGACCGGATGCTGCCCGGCATGGACGGCATGTCGGTGCTGGCCGCGATCCGCGCGGCGGGGATCGAATCGCCGGTGCTGATCCTGTCGGCCCTGTCCTCGCCCGAGGACCGGGTGGTGGGGCTGACCTCCGGGTCGGACGATTATCTCACCAAACCCTTCGTCTTTGCCGAACTGCTGGCGCGGGTCCGCCTGCTGATCCGACGCGGCGGCACCACCGGCAGCGCGCCCCAGACCAAGCTGGTATGCGACGATCTGGAGATGGACCTGCTCGCCCACCGTGTCCGGCGCGCGGGCAAGCCGATCGACCTGCAACCGCGCGAATACCGGCTGCTCGAATATCTGCTCCAGCATGTCGACCAGGTCGTGACCCGAACGATGCTGTTGGAGGGGGTATGGGATTTCCATTTCGACCCCAACACCAACGTCACCGACGTGCATATCAGCCGGTTGCGCAAGAAGATCGACGAAGGCTTTGCCCGCCCGCTGCTGCATACGGTGCGCGGTTCGGGTTATAAGCTGGGAGTCGAGAAATAGCCCCGGCGGTCCTCCGCTCGACCACGCTGCGGTTCGCGCTGCTGGTCTTCGCGCTGCAGCTGATCGGCGCGGGCGCGATGGTGGTCATGGTCCGCCATCTGACCCGCAGCGAGATCGCCGCACAGGCGGAGGATGCCGCCAGCGACCTGCGCGACGAACTGGCGGGCGTATGGCTGGCGGGCGGGCAGAAGGCCGTTCGCGCGGCGGTCGACCGGCGACTGACCACGGACCGGCTGCCCCTGTCGGTCATCCTGCTGACCGATGCGCAGGGGCGCTTCGTGGCGGGCAATATCGCCGATTGGCCACCCAACGTCCCCGCCCCCGGCGCCGCAACGATCGAAATCTTCCGCATCGGCCATTCGCAACCCGAACGGATGCGGGTGATGGCGACCCGCCTGCCCGATGGCTCGCGGATGCTGGCGGGCCATGTCGTCGAGAGTGAACTCCGCGTCGCACTGGCGATGGAGGAGGCGATGGCGGTCGGCATGGCGGCGGCGATCGTGCTGGCCGCGCTGGCCGCTTGGATCGCCGCGCGGATGATCGAGCGGCGGCTGGAGGATACGGTCGCCACCGCCCATGCGGTCGCCGCCGGGGACCTGTCGCGCCGCGTCGCGCCCAATGGCGGCGACGATGCCTTCGATGCGCTGGCGCTGGCGGTCAATGCGATGCTCGACCGGATCGCGCTGCTGATGACCGAGCTGAAGGTCGCGACCGACGGTCTGGCGCACGACCTGCGCTCGCCGTTGACCCGGTTGCGCGCGACGCTGGACCGCGCACTGGCCGAAAGCCGGGACGAAAATGCACGCGTTGCGGTCGGCCGCGCGCTGGAGGAAGGCGACCGGCTGCTCGCCATGCTCGACACCGCGCTGCGCATCAGCCGGGCCGAGGCGGGGCTGGGCCGCGACGCCTTTGTCGAGGCCGATCTGGGCGCGATGATCCGCGACGTGGCCGACATGTTCGAGCCGCTGGCCGAGGATCGCGGCATGACCATCCGCGCGGAGGGGCCGGAGACCTTGGTGGCGCGGGTCCACCGCGAATTGCTGGGGCAGGCGATCGCCAATCTGATCGACAACGCCCTGAAATATGGCGCGGGCGAAGTCGTCGTCCGGGTCGAGCCGGGGCCGGTGCTGGTCGTCGCCGATGACGGGCCGGGTATTCCCGAGGAGCGCCGGGACGAGGCGTTGAAGCGCTTCGGGCGACTGGACGCGGCGCGGACGGAAAGCGGCGCGGGCCTGGGCCTGTCGCTGGCCAGTGCAGTGGCGCATCTGCATGGCGGCACGGTGGCGCTGGAGGACAATGCGCCGGGGTTGATCGTCAGGATGACGCTGACCCCCGACATACGTTCCGCCTGAACTCGCTATCTTCGCTTAGCCTAAACTCCCCACCCCCGTTCGTGCTGAGCGAAGTCGAAGCACACGCCCCGTCTATAGCGACAAGCGTGGCCTTCGACTTCGCTCAGGCTGAACGGAGGTTGGGGTAAAAGTCCTGCCCGCCGTTGAGGACGGGCCGGAGGGACCAGCCCCTACGCCCCCACATTCCCCGTCCGCTCCAGCTTGCCCCAGCCGACGATCCACCCGCCGATCGCCGACGCGATGGCGCGGATCACGACCCAGTACATGATCTGGCGATAGACCAGCCGCTGCGCGACCAGCAGATGCGCGGGGTAGCGCACCCGGTTGCCGTCCAGACGATAGGCGAGCCAGCCGCACAGCACGTCGATCGCGGTGAAGGCCGTCCAATAAGCCGCCATCTGGAACACGTCGGTCTGCGTCTGTGCCCAGCCATGCTGGCCGACGCGCACCGCCGTGCCGATGATCGACAGGACCAGCGCCAGGTCGATCAGCGGCGAGATGGCGGCGAACAGGATCTGGAACAGCCACGCCTGCGGCAGTCCGACCCGTGCCAGACCGGCGGGCTTGCCGGTGCGCAACACGGCGCGATGCTTCCACAGGCATTGCAGCGTGCCGAAGGCCCAGCGATAGCGCTGCTTGGCCAGCGCGCGGAAGCTCTCGGGTGCTTCGGTCCAGGCGACGGCACGCGGATCATAGGTCACGCGCCACCCGGCCCGCTGGATCGCGATGGTCAGGTCCTGATCCTCGGCCAGCGTATCCTCGGGATAGCCGCCTACCGCGTCGAGCGCGGCGCGACGCCACGCCCCGACGGCGCCCGGCACCACCGTCATCGCATCGAACCCGGCAAGCGCGCGGCGCTCCAGATTCTGCGCGGTGATATATTCGACCGCCTGCCAGCGGGTGACCAAGTTGACCCGGTTGCCCACCCGCGCATCGCCCGCCACCGCACCCAGCTTCGGGTCGGCGAACCAGCGCGCGAGCTTGGCGATCGTCTCCGGCTCGAACTGGGTATCGGCATCGAGCGCGATCAGCACCTCGCCGGTCGCGTCCTGAAGCGCGCGGTTCAGCGCCGCCGCCTTGCCGCCATTGACGAGCGTCAGCAGGCGGACGCGCGGCTCATCGGCGAACGCCTCGCGCACCACGGCGCTGGTCCCGTCCTTCGACCCGTCATCGGCGACGATGACCTGAAGGCCCGGATAGTCGCTGGCCAGCACCCGCTCGACCGAGCGGACGATCACCCGCTCCTCGTTATAGGCCGGAACGATGACCGAGACGCTGGGCGTGAAGGCGGGCGGCACCGGCTTGGACTTGCGCCCCTGGAACCAGGCCAGCCCCGCCATCACGACCGCGCGCGCAATGCCCAGCGCAATCGCGAGATAGAACAGCCAGGCGAGCGAGGCCGACAGAAAGGCCAACGCCACGAAGATCGCCACGTCGGTGCGCACCGCCAGCAGGTCATGCCCCTCGACCAGCGGCATCGCCTGATCGCGGCTGACCCCGACCAGCTGCGAGGCGGGAACGAACTTATACCCTTCGGCGCGCAGCGTATCGATGATGCGGGGCAGCGCCTCGACCGTCTGCTCGCGATCGCCGCCGCCATCGTGCAGCAGGACGACATTGGCCGAGTTGTCGGGCGTCGCGCCGTGGACCTGATCGATCGTCTGCTGGACGATCGCGTCGGTGCCGGGCCGCTGCCAGTCGTTCGGATCGACGTGCAGGCCGACGACCGTATATCCCAGATTCTGCGCGATCAAGGCGGGGTCGATCTCGTCCGCCGTCGTCGGCTCGGCGTCGCCGAAATAGGGCGCGCGGAACAGCGTGGTCGAACGGCCGGTATAGGCCTGGATCAACCGCTTGGTGGCGTTCAGTTCCAGCTTGTTCGTCCGCGCGCCCGTCGTCGCCATATTGGGATGGGTATAGCTGTGATTGCCCAGCTCGCTGCCGTCCGCGACGATCCGGCGGAGCAGCTGGGGGTGTTGCAGCGCGTTCTCGCCGATCACGAAGAAGGTGGCGGGCACATGCTCGCGCTCCAGCACGTCCAGGATCCTGGGCGTCCATTCCGGATCGGGACCGTCGTCGAAGGTCAGCGCGATTGTCTTCGGGACCCCGCCCGCGCGCTGCACGACATAGGGGGTCGGATAGGTGCGATAGACCTCGTTCCGGATGATCCCGTCCTTGTCGTACTTCAGGCCCCGCTCGCCCTGGGTCGGCTGGGCGGTGATGCGCAGGATCTCGCCCGCCCCCTCGACATCGACGTTCAGCGGGGAGGCGATGGCGCCCAACCGGGGAATGACTCCGCGCGCATTGCTGCGGAACGCGGCGAAGTCGGCCCAGAGACCGGGGTCTTCCGATCCCAGCTGCCAGAAGGCGACATCGTCGATGCCGAGGCGCTTCAACGCCTGGAGCTGGTTCCAGCTGGTCGCGGCATCGAGCATCCAGACGGTGTGATGCTCGCCATTCTCGTCATAGGCGAAACCGGCATTGCCGCTGGCCTGGTCGAACGTCACCTTCGCCTGGCTGTCATGCGCGATCAGCCATGCCTCTTCGATCGACCGCGCCTCGGCCGGCCCCTTGGCGGGCCAGTCATAGCCATAGCTGCCCAGGGCGACGATCAACTTGTCGCGACCGACCTCGCGCAGCGCCTTTTCCGACGCCTGGAGGAACCAGGGCTGCGCCGCGATCGGGCCGGGGGTGCCGGTCTGCCAATGCTGGTCATAGGCCATCAGGATGATGCGATCGACGACCCTGGCCAGCCGCTGTAGCTGCCACGCCTCGTCCTCGGCGGGAACGGTGACGGCCAGCACGGTGCCCTTGGGCAGATGCGCCTTGATCCGCTGGAGCAGCCGGGGATAGCCCGCCATCGCACCGGCGGGCAGGTTCTCGAAGTCGATGACCAGCCCCGACTGGCGGTTGACCGTCACCGACTGGCCGAGCTGGGTCGCCAGTTTTTCGGACGCCGCCGGGCTGGCGATGATCCGCGCGATGGTCTGGCCGTCCCACTCGTCGTCGGACAGGTTCTGCACCATCGGCAGCAGGCGCGGCGGCCTGGCGGCGCGTGACAACAGGGTGGCGAGCTTGGGGTCGTTGCCGATGGTCAGCTGGCCTTTGGGGCCAGCCACATTCATCAGGCTGGGCACCAGCCAGTCGATCTGGCCCATATGCGCGTGGAGCGAGGCCAGCGCGGAGTCGTTGCCCGGCGTATAGAAGGCGATGGTCAGCGGCGTATGGTCCTGCGCCACCGACTTGCGGGGCAGCCATTCGCCGCGCCGCCCCTTCAGCTGCGCGGTCGGCTCCAGCGTCATTGCCTGCCGCCGCGCGAAGGGCAGCGGCAGCACGCCCGAATTGGGCACCGCGACCAAGGTCGTGGCAAAGGCGATGGCGGCGACCACCACCGCCAGGATCGTCACCGCGACGGCGCGCCGTGCCCAGGTGCCCCGACGGCCCGTCGGGTCAAAGAAGATCGGGTTGCTCAACGGTGTCGATCCTTGGTCCAATACGTGTATGCTGGCGGCGGCCCCAGTATCCCCCGACCGCTTAAGCCCACGTTTCCATCGCAAAGCCGATGACAGATCGCTGACATAGAGCGCGTGATCGCAACATTACAGATTTTTCATGATGCCCCCCGTCTCTCCTTCATGTGGAACGTGACAATGATCGCTGCCCGGCATTAGGACATGTCATGGCCGATCTTCTCGCCCGCCTGCGATCGCGGTGGCTCCATATTCTTGGCACATTGCTGGTGCTGCTTGCCGTGGCTGCCGCCATCCTTCTCTATTCGGGCAGTTATTTCGACAAGGACCCGTTCACCCGCTTCCCCGCCAAGGGCAAGGTCCGACCGACCCTGGTCCTGTCGCTGTCGGGCGACATGGGCCTGCGCTACGGCATGGGCGGGGTGATCGCGCGGGCGCTGAGCGAAGACGGGATCGAGGTGCTCGGCGTCAATTCGCCGGTGCTGTTCCGCAAGCGACGCACCGCCGCGCAGGTGGATGCGGTGATCGCCGACCTCATCCGCCGGGCCGAGGCCGAAAGGGGCGAGCGCAAGCTGGTACTGCTCGGCCAGTCCTATGGCTCGGACATGCTCCAGACGGGGCTGGCGCATCTGCCCGCCGATCTGCGCGCGCCCATTTCGGCGGTCGTCCTCGTGGTGCCGGGCGAGACGGCCTTTTTCCGCTCCGATCCCTCGGGACTGGCCTATATGGGCAAACCCGACAGCCTGGGCGTCACGACCGCGCGACAGATCGACTGGGTGCCGATGACCTGCATCTACGGCGTGCGCGAACCCGACAGCCTGTGCCCGCTGCTGAAACCGCAGGCCAATGTCCGTGTCGTCGCCCTGCCCGGCGGCCATTATCTGGACCATGACGATGCCGCTCTGGTCGCACATGTCGAGACGGCGGTGCGCCACGCCCCCTCCCCCTCCCCCGCCGACTAAAGCCAATCGACAGTCAGATATGCTCTTCTTCCCCTCTCCCCTCTTGGAGGGGAGAGGGTTGCGCAGACTTGGTCTTTGCGTAGCAAAGGCTTAGTCGGAGCTGGGTGAGGGGTGAAGCGCTCGCCATGCGAGCGCGCGAGCCGGAGGCTCGCTCAACCCCTCACCCAAGCTTCGCTAGCCAGCAGAGCTGGCAAGCTCCGCTAACCCTCTCCCCTTTCCAGGGAAGAGGGAAGCATGAATGTCGATTGGCCATAACCGAAGAGGGGTGGACAGGGGTCAGGCGGTGATCGCTTCGATCGGCGTGTCGGCCCCCTTGCGCGTCCGCCACACGGCGGCACAGCCCAGCGCGTAAGGCTTGGCCAGCACCGTCGATACCGTCATGTAGCGCGCGGTGGCGGTATCGCGGGTCAGCGTCAGGTACAGATAGCCCTTGTCGTCCTGGTCGCAGAAACGGACGACCTTCGGATTGGCCGCCGCGATCTCGCGCCCGATGCCGGGCATCAGGTCGCCCCAGGACGGGCTGGTAACGGACGTACCCGCAAACTCCGCCGCGACCAGCTTGCCGTTCGTATCGTACAGGTCGTTGGCCCAGGCGGCATGACTGTCGCCCGAGACGACGACGGGCCGTGATCCCGCCCGCTGGAACGCCGCATAAAGCCGTTCGCGCGCCGCCGGATACCCGTCCCAGCTGTCGAAATTGAGCGGCAGGCCCGCGCGATACGAGGCCTGCGCCTCGCCCAGCTGACGTCGCTCGCTTTCCGACAGCCGCTCGGTCAGCTTCGCATAGCCCTGCGGCCCCATCTGCTTTTCCAGATCGGGCCCGTCGATCCGCGCCATCACCACCTGATTGCCGATGACCTGCCACGGCGTCCCCGCCTTGACCGAGGCGCTCAGCGTCCGCTCGATCCAGTCGAGCTGGCCCGCGCCCAGCAATTCGCGATCGGGCCGCGCGCGCTCGGCCAGCATCGCGGCATATTCGTCGGGCTGGGGCGCTTCGCCCTTGGCCGCCGTCACCTGCTTCGATCGGGCGAGCAGCCGCGTTTCCAGCATCACCAGCGTCGCGAGATCGCCGAAATCGAAGCTGCGGTTGATCGCCTCCCACGGCTGGCCCAGCTTGGGGTCGCGGATCGGCATCCATTCGAAATAGGCCTGCATCGCCGCCGCCTTGCGCTTGCCCCAATCGCCTTCGGTCGCGGGCTGGTGATTCTCCGCGCCGCCGATCCAGTCGTCATTGGCGACCTCGTGATCGTCCCAGACGCAGATGAAGGCGGCGCGGGCGTGCGCGGCCTGCATGTCGGGATCGCGCTTCACCTGGGCATGGCGCTGGCGATAATCGGCCAGCGTCACGATCTCGTGCGCGGGCTCGGGAAGGCGGTTCAGCTGATGCCCGATCTTCGTGCCATAGCCGTCCGCGCCATATTCATAGATATAGTCGCCCAGATGGACCACCGCGTCGAGCCGCTCGGTCCGGGCGATCGCGTCATAGGCGTTGAACAGGCCGCCGGGATAGAGCTGGCACGACACCACCGCCAGCGCCAGTTCCTCGACCCGCCCGCGCGGCAAGGTGCGGAAGCGGCCCTCGGGCGAACGCTGGCCGCCCGCCGTCTCGAACCAGTAACGATAGTCGCGCCCCGGTTGCAGCCCCGCCACCTCGACCTTGGCGGTGAAGTCACGTGCCGCGCGCGCCGCGACCCGGCCGGTGTGGAGGCCCACCGCATCGGCGCCGCCGATCGGCGCGACATGCCAGGTCAGGGGGATATCCCCCGCCTGCCCTTGCGTCGGCGTCGCGCGGGTCCACAGGATCGCGCCGACGGGCGAGGGATCGCCGCTGGCCACGCCATGATCGAACCGTACCGCCGGAGCCGCCGCCTCGACCAGCGTCGTCGGCAGGGCCAGGCCGGCCCCGCTTCCCATCAGCGCCATCGCCCGGCGTCGGTTCATCATCGTCATCATGTCGGTCCTTTCAGGCCGCACGGCTAGGCGCGGCGCGCGACAGTCCGATGGCGGAGCCGTGACGGTTCGACGACAACATCGCTTGTCATCGAAATGACATGCCGTGGACACCGGCTGGTAATCCCTTGCCCTTAAGCGCGCCGAAACGGGGTATATCCGGGGGGCAAACATGAATTCGACGATCGGCCGCATCAGCGCGGCTGTGCTGCTGGCAGGCCTGTCTCAGGCCGCCTTCATCCAGGCGGCGACGGCACAGGCGATGGTCCAGCCGCAGCAGGACGCGCGAGACGCGGATGACAATCCCGATGTGATCGTCACCGCGCAGAAGCGCGAGCAACGGATCGAGGACGTGCCCGTCACCGTCACCGCCGTCACCGGCGCCCGCATGGCCGATCTGGGCGTCAACTCGCTCTCCGAGGTCGCGCAATATATTCCCGGCCTCCAGATCCAGGAGCAGAGCGCGAACAATCCCGGCTTCGTGATCCGGGGCATCACCTCGGACTCCGGCTCGGCGCAGCAGGGTGCGCGCGTCACGCTCTATTATAACGGCGTGGACATCAGCCGGACGCGCGGCGCCTATCAGGACCTGTACGATATCGAGCGGATCGAGGTGGTGAAGGGGCCGCAGGCGACCCTGTTCGGCACCGCCGCCGCCGTTGGCGCGATCAGCATCATCTCCGCCAAACCGCGGGCCGGGACCGAGGGCGGCATCCTGGCCTCCTATGGCAATTTCGACCGCGCCCAGGTGTCGGGCTATCTGAACGCGGGCAACGACACGCTCGCCGGACGGATCGCCTTCGCGTATAAATATCGCGACGGCTATGTCCGCAACATCGCGGGCGATCCCAAGGTCGCGAACCAGAATCAGGGCCGTATCGACCAGGACGACCTCAACGGTCAGGACCAGCGGGGCGTTCGCGGGTCGCTGCGCTGGACGCCCAACCCGTCGCTCACCGCCGATCTGGTGCTGACCTATGACGGACAGCGCAATCCCGGCACCGCCTTCAAGAGCCGCGTCTTCGCCCCCACCGGCGGCCAGACCGGCGATTACGGCTATGCCGAACTGTCCGGCTCGCCCCTCTCGGCCGAGGTGCTGGGCAAGCGCAAGCTGGGGCTGACCCGCAACGTCTATGACGCGAACCTGACGGTCGCGGTCGATGTCGCGCCGGGCATTACCTTCACCACGGTCAACGGCTATCGCCGGTTCGACGCACTCGAAATCTTCGACGCCGATGGCGGCCCGGCCTGGTATCTGGAGTTTGGTGAGGATGCCAAGGGTGACCAGTGGAGCCATGAAAGCCGCTTCGCCTTCGACGGCACGCATTACCGCGCCTCGTTCGGCTGGAACGCCTTTTTCGAGAACGGCCAGCAGCGCGTGCCCTTCTCGACGGAGGAAGGCACCTATCTCGCCTGTTCCGTCACCCCGCTCTTCGCTCCCGTCCGCCAGCTTCTGAACGGCGCGGGGCTGCCGACCGGCACCGCCTGCGTCGCCGCCAACGGCAGCATCCCGGCGACCCGCGCCACCGCGCTCCTGTCGCGCGGCGCGGCGATGGTGCTGCCCTACAGCGCCAGCTTCGCCAATTACGGGCGCAACAATACCTATTCGGTGTTCGCTGACGCGACCTGGCTGCCGACCCCCGCGCTGGAGCTGACCGCCGGTGCCCGCGTCCTGATCGAGGATCGCAAGTCGGGCTATAGCAACGTCATGCCCGACAGCCGCCTGCTCGCGGGTGCGGGCGTTTTCACCAGCCTGCTCGGCGCAGCCAATACCAAGGGCCAGTTGTTCGAGGCGCAGCGCAGCTATGCCGCCATCCTGCCGCGTTTCAACGCGCTCTATCGGCTGAGCGACGACGTGAACCTCTATGCGACGGTCAGCAAGGGTCGCCGCTCGCCGGTGGTGCAGCTCGACGCCCAGCGTATCGTGCCGCTGAGCGTCGCCAATTCGGGCGCGATCCCCCGGCTTCAGATCATTCCGGCGGAAAATGTCTGGAATTACGAGGGCGGTATCAAGGGGCGGGTCGGCCCCTTCTCGGGCGCGGCCTCCGTCTTCTACCAGCGGTACAAGGGTTTCCAGGTCTCGGTGTTCGAGAACGGCCTGGCCGTGACGCGCAGCGCCGGGTCGGCCAACAATCTGGGTGTCGAGCTGGAGGCCAATGTCGCGGTGCATCGCTGGCTCAGCCTGTTCGGCACCTTCGCCTATATCGATGGCGGCATCGGCGATGATCCGTCGAACGGCGTCTTTGCGGGCAACCGCTTCCGCCTCCAGCCCGACACCACCGCGTCGGGCGGCGCGAACGTGCGCATCCCGCTGGGCACCTCGGCGACCTTCTATGCGACGCCCAGCGCCACCTATCGCTCGAAAGTGTATTTCGAGCTGCCGAACAGCGAGGCGATCTCGCAGGGCGGCTATACGCTGGTCAATCTGCGCGCAGGCGTCGAGTTCGGCGACCAGGGCCGTTTCCATGTCGGCGGTTTCGCGCGCAACCTGACGAACAAGCGCTATCTGATCGATGCGGGCAATACCGGCGGCACCTTCGGCACCCCGACTTATATCGCAGGCGAACCGCGCTTCTACGGCGTGGAGCTGGGTGCGCGTTTTTGATGAATATCCTCACCGTGCAGGGGAGGATGACGTACACTTAACTGCTTCCTAACCCCTGGCCGCTACAGCGGCGCATGGGGCCATGGGTTGGGAAGCGGATATCGTGCTGCGCTGGTTGATGTTGGTGGCGGGCCTTGGGGTTGCCACCTCCTGCACGCCCGTCCGCGAACGTTCGGCGCATCTGACGCTGGACGTGCCGCCGCCGACCGCGCGGACCCTGCTCCGCCAGCTTGCCCTCGATGTGCCCGACACCGACCTGCCCGAGGCGATCAGCGGCAATACCCCCATCGAAATGGCCGCCGCTCCTGCCTTCAGCGGCATCGCCCGGACCGCGACCGACGCGGCCCGCGCCGCCGAGTGCCTGACCGCCGCCATCTATTACGAGGCCCGCTCCGAGCCGGTCGAGGGACAGCGCGCGGTGGCGCAGGTCGTGCTGAACCGCGTCCGCGACCGGGCCTTCCCCAAGAGCATTTGCGGCGTCGTCTATCAGGGGTCGGAACGGTCGACCGGCTGCCAGTTCAGCTTCACTTGCGACGGATCGATGCTGCTGCCCCGCGACCCCGCCGCCTGGACCCGCGCCGCCGCCGTGGCGCAGGCCGCGCTGGCCGGGCTGGTCTATGCACCGGTGGGGGCGGCAACCTTCTACCATGCGAATTACGTGCTGCCCTGGTGGGCCTCCAGCCTCAGCCGGATCGGCTCGGTCGGCACGCATATCTTCTATCGCTGGCGCGGGGCACTGGAGCGCGACCTGTCCTTCCGCCAGGATTATGCGGGGGTGGAGCCGAACATCCCCGTCCCCGCCGCTGTCCCGAACCCCGCCGCCGCGCCGATGGCCGAGGCGATGTACGGCGTGACCATCCATCGCGGCGAGAAGCGGGCCGAGGCGACGATCGGAGCCGGGGCCGGAACTCCCGATGCGAAACCAACGCCGGTATCGACGGCGGGCGTGCGCATCCACCGCAACGGCTTTGCCCATGGCGGCGGGGAAACGGTGTCCGGCGTAGTGGTGGGCGAGGAAAGCGATCCGGGCTGATCGCGCGCCGCGCCGTACCCCCGCGCAGGCGGGGGTACGCATCTGTGCGGGATTTTACTGGTCGATCATATCGATCCACTCGGGCAGGTCGCCCAGTCGCTCCAACTGGCGGAAGCGGGGATGGTCGACCGGCGTTTCGCCCGCCTCATGGCTCCACGCCAGCGGTTGCGGGATATAGGCGGCCCAGGCCCCTGCCTTGAGTGCGGGCAGCACGTCGGAGCGCATCGAGTCCCCCGCCATCACTCCCTGCTCCGGCGCGACGCCGTGGCGGGCGAAGATGCCCCGGAAAGTATCGGGCGTCTTGTCGCTGACGATCGCCACGTCATCGAAATGCGAACCCAGCCCGGATGCCGCCAGCTTCGCCTCCTGATGCAGCAGGTCGCCCTTCGTCACCAGCACCAGCTTTCCCCGCTCGCGCAACGCCTCGATCGTGTCGGCAATGCCGTCGAGCAGTTCGACCGGATGCGCCAGCAATTGCCGCCCCGCCTCCAGCACCCGTGCGATCAGGTCGGTGGGCAGGGCCGGCCCCGCCAGTTCCACCGCCGTCTCGATCATCGACAGGGTGAAGCCTTTGGCCCCATAGCCATAGAGCCGGAGGTTGCGCGCCTCGCACGCCTCCAGCGTGGCGCGGGCCACCCGTGCCTCGGCAAAGGGGGCGAGCAGGCCGACCAGCGCTTCCTCGGTCGCCGCGAAGTGCCGCATATTGTGCCAGAGCGTATCGTCCGCATCGAGGCAGATCAGCGCGATCGTCATCGAGTGTCTCCCATATGGCCCGACGTCCTTGGTCGCGTTTCCATCACAGCTCGCGGATCAGGCGCAAGCCCAAACGCGGTCGGAACCGCTCGCCGCGTGCCTTTTCCGCGCCGACGCCGCCCTGCACCCCCAGCTTGCCGATCGCGCGGTGGACCTGCGGCATCAGCAGCCAATAGGCACCCTGCCCATTTTGCCGGTTCAGTTCCAGGCCCAGCACCGTATCCGGATTTACGTCGTAGAAGGTCGAATGGTTGATGATCGTCCCGGTCTCGTTGCCCTCGCGCAGGGTCACGTCGCCGACGCCCAGCATCGTCATGGTGCTCCACCGCTCGCCGAAACGATTGCCGAGCAGCCATAACAGGGTCGAGGTCCAGCCGCCTTCCTCGCGGTCGTGCAGCCCCAGATACTGGACGCCGTGAACGCTGCGCCCGCCCCGAAAGGTGCCCAGCCGCTTCTGAAGCCCCATCTTGTACTGGACGACGCGCGAATTGACGAGCGGCAGTTCCAGCTCGACCGCGAAGCCGTCCGCCACCGCCAGTTCGACCTCCGGCGCCCATTCCAGTTCACGGCGCGGGCCGGTCAGGTCGCGCTGGGCCAGCGTGTTGACCTCGATCTCGCCCGCCCTCGCGGTCAGCGGACGGATCATGTCGAACACCATCGGCTCCGGGATGTCGGGGCCGGTCTGGGCGGCGGCCGGAACGCCGAAGAGCATAAGGGCCATTGTCGAGAAAGCCAGGCGGCCGGTCATGAACATCGTGAAACTCCCAAGCATTACGCAGAACCGCGGTGCCGGGGGCCATGGCCGCCGAACGGATCAGGACGCGTGGGGTTCGTACCGCCGCGCCCCCGCGCCCATTGCCGCCTGAATCCCCATGACCAGCGCATCCACCGTGAAGGGCTTGGTCAGCAATTGCATACCCGGCGACAGATGCCCGCTGTTCAGCACCGCATTCTCGGCATAGCCCGTGACGAACATGACATTCAATTCATGTCGCAACTCCCGTGCCGCCTCGGCCAGTTGTCGCCCGTTCATGCCGCCGGGCAGGCCGACATCGGTGACGAGCAGGTCGATACGCTCGGGCGATCGCAGCACGGCCATCCCTTCGACGCTGTCCGCCGCCTCGATCACCCGATATCCCATGTCGCGCAGCACATCGGCGACCATCATCCGCACGGTCGCCTCGTCATCGACGACCAGCACGGTTTCGCCCGCCCCCGATGCGTTGGCCGGGGCACTGACGGCATTGTCACCTTCCAACTCGGCGGGGCCGTGATGACGGGGCAGATACAGGAACACCGTCGTCCCCTCGCCGGGCGCCGAACGGATACGTACCTGCCCGCCGGACTGCTGCGCAAAGCCATAGATCATGCTCAGCCCCAGCCCGGTCCCCTGCCCCAGCGGCTTGGTGGTGAAGAAGGGGTCGAACGCCTTTTCGATCACCTCCGGCGTCATGCCCGTGCCGGTATCGGTGACGCACAGCGCCAGATATTCGCCGTCCGGTATGTCGGCGAAGCGGGCATTGTCGCGGTCCAGGCGGCGATTGACCATCTCGATCGCGATCCGCCCGCCGTCCGGCATCGCGTCGCGGGCGTTGATGCACAGGTTCAGCAGCGCATTCTCCAGCTGCGGCGCGTCGACCAGCACGGTCCACAGGTCGTCCGCGCCTTGCGTCTCCACCGTGATACCCGGCCCGACGGTGCGGCGGATCAGGTCGGTCATCCCGGCGACCAGCGCGGCGATATCGGTCGGCTTGGGGGCCAGCGTCTGCCGCCGGGAAAAGGCGAGCAGCCGGTGGGTCAGCGCCGCCGCACGCCGCGTCGCACCCTGCGCCGCATCCATATAGCGGTCGACGTCGCTCACCCGCCCCTGCGCCAGCCGCAGTGCCATCAGTTCCAGCGAACCCGAAATCCCGGCGAGCAGATTGTTGAAGTCATGCGCCAGGCCACCGGTCAGCTGGCCTACCGCCTCCATCTTCTGGCTCTGGCGCAGCGCCTCCTCGGCGCGCATCAGTTCGGCGGTACGGTCGGCGACACGCTGTTCCAGCTGGTCGGTCAGCGCGCGGAGTTCGGCGATGGCGGTGTCGCGCTCGACCTCCAGCGCGCGGCGCACGCCGACATCGATCAGGACGCCGGGAAACTGGATCGGCGTCCCGTCGGCCGAGTGATCGACCCGACCAATGGCTTCCAGCCAATGGTAATGGCCGTCATGGCGCCGAACGCGATATTGGTGCGCATAGGGACCGCCCCGCGCAATCGCCTCCTGCACCGCCTCCGACAGACCGGCACGGTCGTCGGGATGGACCAGATCGGCCACCTGCTCCAGCTCCACCCCTTCATGCCCCCGTGCGGGGTCAAGTCCGAAATGGCGCGCGAACGGCTCGTCGCAGGTGAAGCGATTGGTCACCAGATCCCAGAACCAGGTGCCGATGATCGCCCCGGCCTCCTGGGCCAGCTGCACCCGCTCGGCATTCAGCCGGGCGCGTGCCTCGCTCTCGCGCAGTTGCTGTTCGGCGCGGACGCGGTCGGTGATGTCGAAGCTGACGCCCGGAAAACGCACGCAACGCCCATGCTCGTCGGCGATGCAGCGGCCCCGCGCCGACACCCAGTGAATGGTGCCATCGGCCTGGACCAATCGATATTCGGAGGCGAAGCGGCCTGCGGCATCGCCTGTGCCCTCCCCCAGTCCGGTCATCGCCTCCGCCACTTCGCGTTTCACGCGCTCTCGGTCATCGGGGTGGATGCCCCGGAAGAACTCGGCGATCGGCAAGCCCTTCTCGGCCGCCGCGGGATCGACCCCGTATATGGTCGCAAAGCGCGGGTCCGAACGGATCGAATCGTTCGTCACGTCCCAGTCCCACATGCCGACATGCGCGCCCGAGCCGAGGGCCAGTTCCAGCCGCTCGTCCGCTTCCCGCTGGTGCCGCTCGGCCAAGACCCGCGCGGTCGTCTCGCCGGTGACGCAGATCATACCGGCGATCTGCCCCCGATCGTCAAAGACCGGCGAATAGGAAAAGGACCAATAGGCCTCTTCGGGCTTGCCCTGGCGCGCCAGGTCGAGTCGCATGTCGGTGACCTGCGCGACCTTGCCCGACAGCGCGACCTCGACGAGGGGCGCGATATCGTCCCAGATGCTGCCCCACAGGATACGAAAGGGCATACCCATCGCGGTCGCCGCGCGATAGCCCAGCATCGGGCGATAGGCGTCGTTATAGAAGGACACGAGATCCGGCCCCCAGACCAGATACATGGGCACCGGGCACGCGATCATCGTCGCGATCTGCGCCTTCAGCGCGGCGGGCCATGTGTCGGGCGCCCCGAGGCTGGTCGTCGTCCAGTCGAAGGCGATCATCTCATCGACGATACGGCCCGATACGCCGTTGAGAAAAGCAAAGGCGGGAGAGTGTACCATCGTGCAACCCTGCAACAGAGTGCGGTCCAGCGCCAGCGTTGAGAATGGACGGGGCAAGACGTCATGGCGGATCGACATTCGCCTTGTTCCTCCCTCGCAAGAGACGGAAAGAGGGGCAAGCCGACCTGCATGTTGCCCCCCTGAGTTCCGGCTTCAAGGTCGCCCGGGGCGCCGGGCCGGCCATTTTGCCCCTGGGTTGATCTGTCCGAGTGACATGGGCGGTCCGCTCGATTACCCCATTCTCGTGACGGCGATCCGCAGCCTGTTCGCGCAACGCCATCTGGCCGTGCTGATCTGCGCGGCCGCGCTGTTGCTCAAGCTGATGATCCCGGCGGGCTATATGATCGGGCAGGTCGATGGTCGGGCGAGGGTCATCCTGTGCCCGGGCAGCGCGCCAGCCCCCGACCCGGTCCCGGTGGCGCATGGCGGGGCCATGGCGATGGACCATGCCACCATGAGCCATGACAGGAGCGGCCACGGTTCCGGGCATTCGGACCCGGATCATGGCCGCGACATACCCTGCGCCTTTGGCGGACTGTCGGCCCCCGGTCTGGCGGCGACCGATCCGATCCAGCTCGCCCTGCTCGTCGCCTTCGTCATGGCGATCGGGTCGGCCATGCCGGTCCTGCCCCGCTCCGTCGCCGCGCCCCATCTGCGGCCGCCCTTGCGGGGACCTCCCGCGCTTTCCTGACCCGTCTCATCCGACGTCCTGCCCTTGGCTGGCGACGTTTCCATGATGCTGCCCCCGCCCCGGCGGGGGTTGGTCGAAAGCATTTTCATGCCGCTTTATCCTATCGGTGCCGGACGAGCCCCTGTCCGGCCAAACGCCTCCGCCGCCTTTCACCGAACCATCTGGCGCTGGCATTTCTGGGCCGGGCTGCTCGTCGCGCCGATCCTGCTCATGCTCAGCCTGACCGGCGCGCTCTACCTGTTCAACGACGAGTTGAACGATGCCATCTATCCAGAGCTTCGCTTCGTCGCACCGCACGACACGAACGTGCCGATGTCGCGGATGATCGAGGCCGCACTCACCGCCTATCCGGGCAGCGCGTCACGGGTCGACATGCCCGACACCGCCAACCGCTCGGCGGTGGTCTTCGTCCAGCCGACCGGGGGGCCGCCGCGCCGCGTCGCGGTCGATCCCGGCACGGGCCGGGTTCTGGGCAGCGTCGTCTATGACCGCACGCTGGTCGGCTGGGCGGATGCCATGCACCGTTCGATACTGATGGGCGTGTTCGGCGAACGGCTGGTCGAGCTGGCCGTCAGCTGGGCGCTGGTCCTGCTCGTCACCGGCGTCATCCTGTGGTGGCCGCCCGGGCGGTTCACGGCGGCGGGGACGCTCTGGCCGCGAAGGAGCGGGCGGGGACGGCGCTTCTGGAGAGACCTGCATGGCCCGGTCGGGGTGTGGACCGTGGTGCTGATCGGTTTCCTGATCGTCACCGGCCTGCCCTGGGCGGGGGTCAGCGGGCCGTTGATCCACCGGGTCGGAGCAGCCCTGGGCGTCGGCTATCCCCCTTCCTTCCGCCAGTACAACATACCCCATAGCGTGCCGATGAAGGCCGCGCTGGGCGATGCGCCCTGGACGCTGGAGGATGCGCCCCTTCCCCAATCCAGAAGGCCGCACGCCGCCATGCCCGCCATGGACGGCGAGCATGCCGATCACGGCCCCGAGACGCCCGGCATGACCCGCGACCCGGCGGTCATTCGCGGCACCGACCGGGTGGCCGCCATCCTGAGCGCGCATGGCTGGTCGGGCAGCTACCGCCTGTTCCTGCCCAAGGGCGCGAACGGGGTCTATACCGTCTTCACCTATCCCGAACGACCGGCGGGGCAGAAGACGCTGTATATCGACCGCTACAACTTCCGGCCGATCGGACCGGAGGTGCGTTATGCCGAATATGGCATTATCGGTCGCGCGGTGGAATCGGGCGTCCAGCTTCACATGGGCAATTATTTCGGCCGTGCGAACCAGTTGCTGATGCTGATCCCCTGCATCGCCATCTGGGTCCTGACGATCAGTGGCGTCGCCATGTGGTGGAAGCGCCGCCCCGCCGGACGGATCGGCGCACCGCCTGCGCTGTCCGGGGCACGGGTCGGCGGGCTGCTTCTGTCGCTGGTGGCGGCGGCGATCGCATTGCCGCTGTTCGGTCTGTCGCTGATCGTCATCGGCCTGCTGGACCGAGCCCTGCTGTGGGGCCGCCATCGCATCGCGATTGAACAGGGTTGAGCGAAGGCCGTTATCCACCCGACATTCGGAAAGGATGACGGCCATGAAGAACAAGGGATTATCGCCGCTGGCGGCGGGTGGCATCGCGGCGGGCGTGCTGGGGCTGAGCGCGCTGATCGGGCGGCGCAACGCCCCCGATCCGTCGCACCCGCGCATCCGCCGCTGGTATCGCCACCTCGACAAGCCCGGTTTCACCCCGCCCGACCAGGTCTTCGGCGCGGTCTGGCCCGTGCTGGAGACGCTGGCGGCGGTCGGCGGTTATCGCCTGCTGCGCCAGCCCGCCTCCCCCGCCCGCAATGCCTCGGTGGCGCTGTGGCTGGGCAACAGCGCGATGATCGGCGGCTGGACCGAGCTGTTCTTCCGCGAACGCCGCACCGGGGCCAGCACCGCCGCCGCCGGAGCCATGGCGGCCGGCACCGCCGCGCTGGCCGCCACCGCCTGGAAAGTCGACCGCCCGGCCTCGGTCAGCGTCATGCCGCTGGCGGCATGGCTGGGCTTTGCGACCCTGCTGGCGGGGGAAGTGTGGCGCCGTAACGCCGACTGACACCTCCCAACATGAACTCCAGATGAAATTAACATGAACTAATTCGCCATCGAAACGTTCGGGGGCGATGCGGGGGAAGATAAGCGCCATTTCGATCGTAACGGCCGGTTTGCTGGCGGGATGCAACACGCATCAATCCACGCTGGCGCCGTTCGGCGCGGATGCGGCCGATATTCGGCATCTTTTCATCATCATGCTGGTCGGCGCGGTGGTGATCGCAGGCGGCGTCGCGCTGCTGATGCGCCATGCCGTCCGTGCGCCCGAAGGATCGATCGACCATCGCAAGGGGATGCGGATCGTCCTGTGGCTGGGCGGGATCATCCCGACCGTCGTGCTGCTCGGCCTTCTCGCCTATTCGCTGCCCTATATGCGCCCTCGCCCGGCCTCGCCCGCCGACCTGACCATCGCGGTGGATGGCGAGCAATTCTGGTGGCGCGTCGCCTATGCGCCGCCGGGCCGTCCGCCGGTGCTGAGCGCCAATGAGATCCGCATCCCGACCGGCCGCACCGTCGCCTTTCGCCTGAGCGGCGGCGATGTGGTCCACAGCTTCTGGATACCGGGGCTGGCGGGCAAGATGGACATGATCCCCGGCCGCATCAACAGCTTGGTCGTGCGCGCCGACAAGCCCGGCCGCTATCGCGGGCAGTGCGCCGAGTTTTGCGGACTGTCCCATGCGCTGATGGCGTTCGACGTCATCGCCATGCCGCCCGCCGCCTTCGACGCGTGGCTGGCCGAACAGGCCCGCCCCGCCCGGCCGGGCGACGCCGCCGGGGCGCGCCTGTTCGCCGAAAACGGATGCGGCGGCTGCCACGGCATTGCGGGCGTCAACGCGCCCAGCAGGATCGGTCCCGACCTGACCCATTTCGGATCGCGCCGGACCCTGGCGGCGGGCATCCTGCCAATGACGGAAGCGAACGTCGCCGCCTTCATCCGCCACCCCGAAAAGACCAAGCCCGGCGTGCGGATGCCGTCCTTCCCCCAATTGTCGGATGACGAGGCGATTGCCCTCGCCCGCTATCTTCAGGGCCTGAAATGAGCCTCCACGCGCAGGACGATCCCCAGCTTCGCGCCGCCCAGGAGGACCGGCTGCGCGCGGTGTGGAAACCACCCAGCGGCCTGTTCCTGCGCTGGACCGACACCAACAACAACCGGGTCGGCGTCTGGTACACGCTGACCGCGTTCGGCTTCATGCTGTTCGCGGGCGTGCTCGCACTCATCATGCGTACCCAGCTGGCGGTGCCGGACAACGACCTCGTCTCGGCGAACACCTTCAACCAGCTGTTCACGTTGCACGGCTCGATGATGATGTTCCTGTTCGCCGTCCCGATGTTCGAGGCGGTGTCGATCATCCTGCTGCCCCAGCTGCTGGGCGCGCGCGACCTGCCCTTTCCCCGCCTGTCGGCATTCGGCTACTGGAGTTTCCTGATCGGCGGCGTGTTCGTCGGCGGCTCTATCTTCTTCAACGCCGCGCCCGATGGCGGCTGGTTCATGTATCCGCCGCTGACCACCCGCACCGACCTGTCAGGGCTGGGCGCCGATATCTGGATGCTGGGCCTGTCCTTCATCGAGGTGTCGTCGGTCGCCGCCGCCGTCGAGCTGATCGTCGGCGTGCTGAAATGCCGTCCGCCGGGGATGCGGCTGAACCTGATGCCGCTTTACGCCTGGTATATCCTGGTTGTGGCGGTGATGATCCTGTTCGCCTTCCCGCCGCTGATCGCGGGCGACCTGTTGTTCGAGATGGAGCGGCTGCTCAACTGGCCCTTCTTCGATGCCGCGCGTGGCGGCGATCCGCTGCTGTGGCAGCACCTGTTCTGGATCTTCGGCCACCCGGAAGTCTATATCGTCTTCCTGCCCTCCATCGCGCTATTCGCGATGATGATCCCGACCTTCGCGCAAAGGCATCTGCTCGGCTATCCGTGGATCGTGCTGGCCGCCGTCGGCACCGCCTTCCTGTCGTTCGGCCTGTGGGTCCACCACATGTTCGCGACCGGCCTGCCCAAGATCAGCCTGGCCTTCTTCTCCGCCGCCTCGGAGGCCGTCGCGATCCCGACGGGCGTGCAGATCTTCGCCTTCATCGCCACGCTCTGGGCGGGCAAGGTGAAATGGTCGACGCCTTTGCTCTATGCGTCGGGCAGCCTCGCGGTGTTCGTCATCGGTGGGCTGACCGGGGTGATGGTCGCGGTCGCGCCCTTCGACTGGCAGGCGCACGACACCTATTTCATCGTCGCGCATCTCCATTACGTGTTGATCGGCGGCACGCTGCTGCCGCTGTTCGGCGGGCTTTATTATTACTGGCCGCTGATCACCGGCAAGAAGCTGTCCGACCGGCTGGGGCGCATCGCCTTCTGGATCATGTTCGTCGGCATCAACCTGACCTTCTTCCCGATGCATCTGTCGGGACTGGAGGGGATGCCGCGCCGCGTCTTCACCTACCCGGAAGAACTCGGCATCGGCTGGTTGAACCTTGCCTCCACCGCCGGTTCGTACATGTTCGCGGCGGGTGTATTGGTACTGGTCGTCGACCTGGCGCTGTCGCCGACGCGCGCCAAGTCGCCGCGCAACCCGTGGAATGCGGGCACGCTGGAATGGCTGGCGCATCCGGATGACGAGGATTGGGGCATCCGATCGGTGCCGCTGGTCGAGAGCCGCTATCCGATCTGGGACCAGAAGAATTTCGTCGCCAAGGTCGATGAAGGCCGCTTCTTCCTGCCCGATGCCGAGGAAGGCCGCCGCGAGACGATCATCACCTCTGTTCTCGACGCAAAACCCGTCTCGGTGATCCGGCTGGGCACCCCCAGCGTCAAGCCGATGCTGACCGCCGTCGCGCTGGGCAGCGTGTTCATCCTGACCACCTATCACCTCTACCTGATCGCGGCGCTGGGCGGTGTGGTGACGCTCGGCTGCATCCTGTGGTGGCTGTGGGACACCGCCGAGATTCCGGAAAAGCCCGAAAAGCCGATCGGGCACGGCATGCGCCTGCCGCTCTATATCTCCGGCCCGGCCGCGCCCGGCTGGTGGGCGATGTTCATCACGATGATGGCCGATGCCACCGCCTTTTCGGGGCTGGTCTTCGGCTATTATTTCTACTGGACCATCCATCCCGATTTCGGCGCAGGCTTTGACGGGCCGGGCAGCGCGGGACCGCTGGTCGCGCTGGGCCTTTCACTGGCCAGCTGGGCCGCCACGCTGATCGCGCGCGAGGTGCATCACCGGGGTTCGGTCAATGCCGCGCGCGGGCTGCTGGTCGCGGGGGCCGTCGCGGCCATCGCCAGCCTGTTCGCCGGAACAAGGTGCCTGGACGGTCTGGACCCGGAGGCCAATGTCTATCCGGCCATCGTCTGGGTGCTGGTCGTCTGGACCGTCGTCCATGCCGTCATCGCGACGATCATGCAGCTTTATACGCTGGCGCGCAGCATCGCAGGCAAGATGACGCCGTTCCATGACGCGGATATTCGCAACATCACCGTCTATATGCATTTCTTCGCGCTGACCGCGATCGTCACCTATCTGACCATCGGCCTGTTTCCGGAGACGGGGCTGTGAAGCGCTGGCTGAAGGGCGCGCACCGACTGCGCGTCACCCTCTGGACGCTGATCGTGCCGCCGACGACCTGGGCGGTGCATTTCCTCTTCTCCTATCTCTGGGTCGCGATCTCGTGCGAGCGGATCGGGAAATGGGCGCTGTTCCCCACCGCCTTCGCGATCGGAACGGTCGTCGCGCTGGTCGTCATCGTCGCCTCGGGCGTCATCGCGTGGCAGCAGTCCCGCACGCCGGGCGATCCGCCGCCGCATAACGAGGGCACCGACATCGATCGGCTGCGCTTCCTGGCCTATTCGACGATGCTGCTGGCGGGGTTGAGCTTCGTCGCGGTCATCTTCACCGCCATGCCCGTCCTGATGCTGGGCGATTGCCGATGAAGCGCAGCTGGTTGATGCTGGGGCTGGCTCTGTTGTCGGTCGGCTGGGCCTTCAGCACATGGGGCATGACCGGGCATATGGTCGCGCACATGATCGCCGTGGCGGTCGCCGCGCCGCCGATCGCGCTGGGACTTCAGGGTACACGTTTCGATCCGGCGCTTCGTCTACCCCGGCTCGCCACCCCGCTGGCCGCCGCCATGGTCGAGGCGGTCGTGGTCTGGGGCTGGCATGTCCCGGCGCTGCGGCGGCTGGCGGACCATGGGCTGGTCTGGCTGGTCGCCGAACAGATGAGTTTCCTGGCGGTCGGCCTGCTGCTCTGGGCCGCCGTGCTCGCACCGCGCCACCGAGCCGCCGGGGTCGCGGCCCTGCTCGTCACCTCGATGCATATGACCCTGCTGGGCGCGCTGATCGGCCTCGCCCCGCGGCCGCTCTACAGCCATCATGACATGGGGGCGCTGGCGGATCAGCAGATGGCGGGCGTCGTGATGCTGCTGGTCGGCGGCGTCGCCTATCTGTGCGGCGGGCTGGCGATGCTCGCGCGCCTGCTCCAGACCAAAGAGGAAGCGCACGCATGACGATCCGCATCACCTGGAAGCGGGCGCTGGCGGCTCTGCTCGGCCTGGCGCTGCTGGGCATGGGCGTGGCCTGGTCGGGCATGATCAACCTCGCCGCCTCCAGCGGGCATTGGGCGATCACCGACTGGTTCCTCCACTGGGCGATGCGCAATTCGGTGCGCACCCATGCCGCCTTCACCGCCCCCAAGGACCCCGCCGACGCCAGCGGGCTGGTGAGCGCGGCCGGGCATTTCGCCAATAGCTGCGCCGTCTGTCACGGCGCGCCCGGGCAGAAGCCTGCGCCGGTCATGCAGGCCGCCACCCCGCCCGCGCCCGACCTGTCGGTCAACGCGCGCGAATGGACCGACAAGCAGCTGTTCTGGATCCTCCAGCACGGCGTAAAATATACCGGCATGCCCGCCTGGGCCGTGCAGGACCGCCAGGACGAGGTGCGTCGCATGGTCGCGTTCGTCCGCCGCCTGCCGGGCATGACGCCCGCCCAATATCGCGCGCTGGTCGCCGAAGCCTCACCCGCCGTCGACCCCGACAATTGCACCGGGTGCCATGGCAAGGACGGCCGGGGTCGCGGCGCGCCCGACATTCCGATCCTGGGCGGCCAAAGCCCCGAATATCTGCTCGCCGCGCTGAAGGGCTATGCCAACGGCACCCGGTCGAGTGCGGTGATGCAGCAGGTCGCGATGCGGATGGAGCCCGCCGACATGGAGGCCGCCGCGCGTCGCTTCGCCGCGATGCCGGGGCTGGGTGCGCAACCTGCGGGCGATGCGGCGGCGGCGCAGATCGTCGAGCGCGGACTGCCCGACAAGCAGCTGCCCGCCTGTGTCAGCTGTCACACGCCCGGCAAACCCTATCCGGTCCTCGCCGGACAGCGGGCAAGCTATATCGCCGCGCGCCTGCGCCATTGGCAGGGCGACAAGAATATCGTCGACGCGCGCAAGAGCCACGCGACGATGCCCGTCATTGCACGGCGCATCCCGAAGGACATGATCGACCCCATCGCCCGCTATCTGGCGGGGAATGGGGGACGCTGAGCCTTGCTCCAGCGGTGAGATTTCAGGCGGATGTTCGTCCGGAGTGGCCGGGCAGCACCGATGTTGCGCCACGTCGGCGTGCGAGCGCCGACCGGGTGAATATCGACAGGAATCCCCGAACGACGCCGTACAGTCGCGCCGAGGTCATGCAGCGCGCGCCCGGCGGATATCGGACGTCACATCCGCCGAGGTCGTCGAGCGGGTCACCGCCTCGCGTCGGCAGCGGTTCGAGAGCGCAGCTGAAGACGCTGTCCACCGGAATGACGCCGGATGCGACGCCCAACGCACAGCCGCGGGCCATGCTGGAGCAATGGACGTCGCTGAAAGGGTATGCGTCGATCGGTGACGCCCCGGCGCTCAAGAACTTCGCAAGCGATTTGATCCCGACCGTGACGGCGCATCTGAACATGGCGAAGGGTCCGAAGGCGTGACGCGATCGGCCTCCGGCACTATCGAGTCATGGATCGCCCCGAGGGATGAACATGGTAATCGCCATGTCCATCCCGTTGCTTCTGGGGTGCGAGGATTGCATTTGAACAACCAGGGCGGGGAAGGCTTGGTAAAACAGGGTGACGAGTAGCGCTGCCTGAAGCCGCCGTTCGGCCTGAACGCAGTCGAAGGTCCAGGGAGGGCGTATGGCTGTTCCCCCGCTTTCAGATGCGCCGCTTGCGGCACGCTCAGCGTAAGCGCGTCGTGGGGACTGCAGATTATGCGGCTTGCGCGGTTGGCTGATCTGCCGGCGACATCCAGTTCCAGGGCATGATGTCGTCCCAGCGGCTGGCAGGCCGGTCGCCTACGACTTTGGCGATAACGTCGGCGATATAGGCCTTCGGGTCGACGCCGTTCGCCTTGCAGAGCCTGCCCCGGCGAAGGCCGGGGTCTGGATGACGGTATAGATGGCCGCGGCGCGCTCGCCGCCTGCGCGAGAACCGGCGAACAACCAGTTGCGGCGTCCGACGGCCACACCGCGCAACGCACGCTCAGCGATGTTGTTGTCGATCTCGAGACGCCCGTCCTCCAGGAAGCGCGACAGCGCCGGCCAGCGCTTCGTGCCATAGGCGATGGTTCGCCATGTCGGACCCAGGCGACAGACGACGCAGGGCGGCGTTGAGCACCTCGCGCAAGGCATCGACCAGCGGCCGGCTTTTCTCCTGCCGGCTTCGGCATCGCACGTCGGGCGGTTGGCCGCGCACCTCGGCCTCGACGGCATAGAGCGCGCCGATCCGCCCAAGGATGTCGGTGGTCAGCGGCGTGGACGACCGCTCGTGCAGATCGAAGACCTTGCGCCGGAAATGCGCCCAGCACGCGACCTCGGTGGCGCCACCACGATACAGTCCGTCATAACCGGCATAGGCATCGGCCTGGAGAAAACCGCGAAACCCCGCGAGATGCGCCATCGGGTGTGCGGCAGTACGGTCGGGCGTGAAGCGATACCAGGTCGCACGCGGTGCCGTGCTGCCGGACGCCTGGTCGTCGACGGCATAAACCCACAGCCGCCCGGTTGCCGTCTTGCCCCGACCGGGGTCGAGCACCGGCGCGGGCGTGTCCCCGGCCTTCGCCGGGGCAGGCTCGGCGTGGATCTTGTCGGCCTTGAGGACTTCGTCGCGCATGCGGCTGACGATGGGGTCGAGGAGCACCGCGGCCTGTCCGGTCCAGCCCGCCAGCGTCGAGCGGTCGATGTCGAGCCCTTGCGCCGCCATCATCTCGGCCTGGCGGTAGAGCGGCGGATGGTGGTTGAACTTGGAGACGACGACATGCGCCAGCGTGGCGAAGGTCGCCTTGCCCCGCGCGATGGCGCTCACCGGCACGGGCGCCTGAACAATCTTTTCACAGGACCGGCAGCTGTATTTGGGGCGAACGTTGCGCACGGCCCGCCAGCGCACCGGCACGATGTCGAGCATCTCGTGCGCATCTGACCCAAGCGGGCGCAACGCACCGCCGCAGTCCGGGCAGGTGCAGGCATCCGAAGCTGGTTCGTGGAGGACCTCCTCGCGCGGCAGATGTTCCGGCAGACTGCGGACGGGCACCGGCCGCGCCGCTGTCGGCCACCTCGAGCGCAGGCGCATCGTGCTCCGTTTCCGGTTTCTCCAGCGCCAGTTCGAGCTGCTCGATCTCGCGGCCGAGCTTCTCGGACGAGGCACCGAACTGCATCCGCCGCAGCCGGGCGATCTATCCGCGCAGGGTATCGATGAGCTGGTCGCGGGCAGCGAGTGCGGCATTGGCCCGGGCGAGCGAGACCTCCAGCGCGGCGATCCGCGCAGTGACATCAGCAGGGGAAGCGAGGGGAGTGTCAGGAATTTCGTGTGTGGGCGGGCATAACGGGAAGGAAGGAGCCCCGATATGTCTCGACGCAAAGAGCCTGCGATACCGAACGAGCTGCTGGATCAATTGCTGGCTGGCGGTGACGCCGGCGCCGCGCTGGCGCAGGGCGGCCTGCTGGACGCGCTGAAGAAGGCGCTGAGCGAGCGCGCGCTGAATGCCGAGATGGATCATCACCTGGCCGGGGAAGACGGAGCCGGAAACTCCCGCAACGGCTACGGTCGGAAGACGATAACGACCGATACCGGCAAGCTGGCGATCGACGTGCCG
>NZ_MQUI01000028.1:0-50457 GCF_001970915.1 Sphingomonas sp. Sph1(2015) | reverse complement strand
TCGGGCTACGCCCGCCCTACGCCGCAACCAGCGCGAACGGTGCACCCGTCATACCCGTCACGCTGCTCGACGAAGGGGGTCCCTTTTGGACGCCGATAGGGGGTCCTTTTTGGACGCCGATTGACACCCAGCGGTTGGGAAGCGCCTCGCAAACTTCTCGAAAACGCTCCACGTGGTCCTTGGTAATGCCCTGGATGGTCATGTTCCCGCCGCACGCAAAGTCGAACAGGCGGACGGCGGTACGGACCTGCTCGATGCTGTTACGGCTCCAGGCTTGCTCAGATTGAAAAGCTGTGACGCATTCCTCCATTGATTCCGTGAGCAGCTTCGAATGCTCCGCCTCGACATTCGGGGCCAGCTGGACGGGTGGCGGGAAAACGTCCGCAGATTTGGCAGATGAGGGAGGCGTAGCTTCAGCAGCAGCGGCTTTAGGTGTGACGCATGCTTCGAAAATTAGCGGATCGTGCGCCGCGAGTGCTTCTTTGGCCCATTGACCAAGATCGCCAGGTTCAGTGCCGAGGTGGTCGTTAGCTGCATCGCAAGCGGCCGCTCTCGCGCTAAAGACCACTTGTTGAACGCGCGCGTGATTGACGGGCGATAATTCGAAGCCGAAGTGCTCGGCATAACTTTGAAGTTGACGGAGGGAAACGAGAGGACCGCTATGCCGGTCCACTTCTTCCAGCAGGAGCTCAACGTCCGCATCCGACCATCCGCTGCGGATCAGGCGCTGTTGATCGTCATGCGGCCATCGGGCATCGGGTCCATGGTTCGCGCGGTGACGCCACAGTTCGGCATAGATGCGGTTGGTCTGTCGATGAGCGGCCACAGGCTCGATACTGCCGATCTGGCTTTGCAGGATGCGGTCCAGCTGCCACCGCATCGCGTCTTGAAAGATTCGCTTGAGCGTTACGGCGTCGATTGAGGACCCACGTTGTCCGTACGCCAATCGCAACTCCTCCAAAGCGCCACCAAGGCGTTCGGCGATACCGCGGGCATGGTAAAAATTTGCTGTACCTAGCGGTAGCCCGATTTGGATCGTCGTACCGTGAAGGGTGAACTTGCGACGCCACCAAAACAGGTGTCCGCGTCGTGTGAGGTTTGGATGCTTCATCGCATGCACGTCCGTGTACAGCGAGGGAGACACTCTGGGGGACAGAGATACCCTCGTGAAAGTTTAGGACGTATTCACAACGACTTAAATGCGTGTGGTCGGGGAGAGAGGATTCGAACCTCCGGCCCCTGCCTCCCGAAGGCAGTGCTCTACCAGGCTGAGCTACTCCCCGACTAGAGAGTACGGATCGGTTTTCAGAGCCTTTCGGGAAGGCCGATCCGTGCTGGAGGCGCGCCAATAGCCAGCGGCTCCGATGGGTGCAAGAGGTTTTTTATCCGTCGCCCGATTTATTACAGATTTCGCCCCAGTCGTCCCGCCAGATCGACGATATATTGCCATGCCACGCGTCCCGAACGGCTACCGCGGCGGGTTGCCCAGTTGACCGCCTCATGGCCGTCGAACGGCAGGTCATGGCGTGTCGCATAGGCGCGCACGATCGCCAGATATCCGTCCTGATCGAGCGTGTGGAAACCCAGGCTCAATCCGAAACGGTCGGCGAGGGCCAGTTGGTCGTCCACCACATCGCGCGGGTTGATCGCGCTGTCCTGCTCGCTGAGATCACGAGGCAGCAGATGGCGGCGGTTGGCGGTAACGAGCAGACGGACATGCGCCGGTCGCGCCTCCGCCCCGCCATCGAGCAACGAACGCAACTTGCGCGCCTCACCCGCTTCCTCAAAGCCCAGATCGTCGATGAAGACGGCAAAGGCCCGGTCGACGCTCTCCAGCATCGCGAACAGTTCGGGCAGGCTATCGAGCGTGTCCACCGACACCAGGGCCAGCCGCCCCGGACGATCCGCCTGAACGGCGGCGACGCCCGCCTTGACCAGCGCCGACTTGCCGGTGCCTCGTGCCCCCCACAGCAACACGTCCTGCGCGGCATGTCCGTCCGCCAGACGCGTCAAATTCGCGAGCAGAGCCGCACGCTGCTGGTGAAGCCCTTGCAACAGGTCGAGCGGCACCGGTGCGAAACCGCGCGCGGCATGCAGCGCCCCGCTCCGCCAGATATAGGCCGGATGCGCCAGCGGATCGGCGGACGGCGCCAGCGGCGGCGCCAGCCGTTCGAGGGCGGCGGCGATACGTTCCAGGACGGGGGTGGCGAGGTCGGTCATGGCGCCGCTGGTACGGCACCACTCCCCTCCTGCCAAGCGCGCCGCGTCAGAGTTGGGCGCGGTGTGCCAGGATCGTGGGGTCACCCGGTGCGAGGGCCAGCGCCTTGTCGAACAGCTGCCGCGCGCCCTCGCGCTCACCCGCCACGGCCAACGCTCGGCCATAGGCATCGGCCACGCCCGCATTCATCGGCGCCAGTCGATAGGCCGCCGCTGCATAGCGCCGCGCGACCACCCCATCCCCCGCCTCGGCATAGGCGACGGCCAGATCGTGGAGCAGCGCCACGTCGCGCAGACCGAGCTGGGTACGCAGCCCCTCCAGCGTCTCGATCGCATCGTCCCAGCGCCCGGCGGTCATCTGCCACTCGGCGAGCAGGCGGCGGGCGGGGATGCTCTGCGGATTTTGCGAGAGATACAGGCCCAGGCTCACCGCCGCGTCACGGGCATGTCCGGTCCGCTGATAACCGTCGATCAACCGCAACATGGTCGGCGCGTCAAAGGTCAGGTCCGCCGCCCTGGCATAAGGACCCAGCGCGGCGGCATGTTGCCCGGCGGTGGCCAGCGCATCGCCATAGGCCAGCTGCGCCGCCGGAGCACCCGGGCTTGCGCGGACCAAGGACCGGGCGACTTGGATCGCCCCAGCATGATCGCCCTGGCTCGCCAGCCCCCGGATCAGGCCGAGCGCATAGGTCGGGTCCGTCGGGGACTCGGCCGCCGCCATCTTCAGGTCGTCGACGGTGCGGTCGGGGCGGAAGATCGCGGCGTCGCCCCGCTGCCCCGCCGCCGTTCGATCGGTCAGCGTCAACGCGTTCTCGGGATCGGCTATCATGCCGAGCCGCAGCGCATATCCATCCGCATCGGCCCGCGTCAGGATCGGGCGCAGCGTCGCCAGCGCGGCGGGCCGGTCCCCCACACCGAGCTGCGCCGCCGCCAGCAGCTCGCGGGCGGCCACGTTCATCGGCTGCATCGTCACCAACCGCGTCCAGGCGCGCGCCGCGCGCTGCGGCCGTCCCTGCGCATAGGCGATCGCGCCCTCCAGCATCGCCGCGGCGGGACGCATCCGCAACGCACCGCCGGTAAGCTGGAGCAGTTGCTGCGCCAGTGCATAACGCCCCGCCCGCGCGGCGATCACGGCCTGAAGGTAGAAGGCGTCGGGATTGCCGGGCTGCGATACCAGCGCAGAGCGGGTCGCCGCCAGCGCCTCGCTCGCGCGCCCCAGATCACCCAGCGTCGCGGCATATTGGATGAGCGCTCGCAGATGATAGGCATCGCGGGCCAATGCCGCCCGAAACCAGGGCAGGCCCGCCGCCAGTCCGTAGCGGGCGCGCAGCACCTCGCCCTGCAGCGTCAGTGCATCGGGATCCGCAGGAGCCAGGGCCGCCGCTCGTGCCGCCGCCTGCGACGCTCCGTCCATATCGCCCGCACCGAAGCAGCTGCGCCCCAGATCGGTCCAGATGCGTGCGTCATCGGGATAGAGGGCGACAAGGCCTTGCAGCGCCTGTCGCAGGGGAACGCCGCCATCCTCTTGCGCCGCCACCTGCGCCGCGATCCGCGCCATCGCCGCGTCGCGCTCAACAGGCATATGGTCGACCGCATCCTGCGCGCCTGCCAGATCGCCCTGGAGAAAGCGCGCCTCGGCCCGCGCCGCCAGCGTCTGGTCCCGCGGCACGCCGTCCTTCAGCGCCCGGTCGAGCGCGGCGTCCGCCGTCACGCCCTCGCCCAGCAACAGGCTGGTCCGTGCCAGCATCATCTGCGCCGCCTGCGACCGGGGGGCCGCCTCGGCTGCCTGCCGGGCCTGGTCATGCGCCGCATGGTAATTGCCCGCGTCCAGCGCCGCCGTGGCGCGCCGCAGCGCCTGGGCCGGATCGACCGGCGGCTTGCTGGTGTAGACAAGGGCCAGCAGCCCCGTCACGGCCATCCCGATGACGCCCAGCACAGCCAGGATGCGGAGACGCCGCTGGACCGAGCGCCGCCGCCAGATGCGCCGCTTGCGCCGCATCATCGGATAGGGATGCGACCGCCGCCGGTCGCGTCCCCTTGATATCGCCCTCCTGTCCTCGCTCACGATCAGCGCGCGCCCGAGGGCCAGAGGATCACCCGCAACGTCTGAAGCAGGATCAGGGCGTCGAGGAAGGGGGAGTAGTTCTTGGCGTAATACAGGTCATATTCCAGCTTGTGCCGCGCATCGTCGATCGAGGCGCCGTAAGGATAGTTGAGCTGTGCCCAGCCGGTGATTCCCGGCTTCACCATATGACGCTCGGCATAGAAGGGAATTTGCTGCTCCAGTTGCTCGACGAATTGCGGACGCTCCGGGCGCGGGCCGACGAAGCTCATCTCGCCCATCAGCACCGACCAGATCTGGGGCAGTTCGTCGATCCGCACCTTGCGGATGAAACGCCCGACACGGGTGATGCGCGGATCGTCCTTCTCCGCCCAGACCGCCTGCCCGGCCAGTTCGGCATCCTGCCGCATCGAACGCAGCTTCGGGATATCGAAGGGCTGGTTGAACAGGCCGACGCGCCGTTGCCGATAGAAAGCTGGTCCGCGCGATTCCAGCCGGATCAGGATGGCCGTGACCAGGATTACCGGCACCGCGAAGACCAGCAGGATCAGGCTGACCGAAATATCGAAGGCGCGCTTGGCCATAGACGACCACATGCGGCCCGACGCGAAGCCATCGGAAAAGATCAACCAGCTGTGGCTGACCGAGGCGAGGTCGATACGGCCCGTCTGCTGCTCCAGAAAGGTCGATATCTCCGATACATGGACGCCCGTCGTACGAACGCGCAGCAAGTCCTGATAGGGCAGCGAGCCGCGTCGTTCCTGAAGCGCCAGCACCACCTCGCCCGCTTCACGCTCGAGCACGAAGGCCGACAGGCTCGGGATGGCGGAACGCGGCACGGCGCGCGGGACCGCATTCTCCTCCGGGCGCATCGCGATCGCGCCTGCGATCACGAAATTGGAGCCCGGCCGTTCCGCCAGCGCGGCGATTTGCGCCGCCCGCGCGCCCGCACCGATCAGGACCACCCGCCGCTTGAACCGATCCCCCCCCAGATATCGCCCGAGCAGCCCACGCACCACGACCAGAAGCACCGATGCGAAAACCATGGAAAAGAACAAGCTGGATCGCCAGTAGCTGACACTGGGAAAGAAGAAGAAGATCAGCGAAAGGAAGATCACGCCCAGCGAGATCGCCACCATCAATCGCGCTGCCGCGAACCGGAGCGACAGGAAGGACGCCGCCGTATAAGCCCCGACCGCCAGCAGCGAAATCTGAAGCGGGATCGCGAAGCTGAGCACCTGCGGCAGCCGTTCGGCAAAGCTGCCGACAGGATAGTCGATCTGATGCGCGCGCAGGACCCAGCCCAGCTCCGCCGCGACCATCAGCAGCAGGAAGTCGGCCAGGCCAAGCAGCAGCGCCGCATGGGGGACATAATGTTTGAACAGACGGATCATCTAATGGACCGGCTTCCCCGACGCACACCCTGAGCCCCGTCATTGGAGCGATTTTCCATATTTTTGCAAATAATGACAAACGAACCGTGAAGATATGCGTTATGCAGGCGTTACAACCGATCCCGCCGCCATGTCATTCCCGTCTGGCGCGGACAATCCTGAGGGGCATTCATGCATAATCCGATCGTGCCGGTCATCCTTTCCGGCGGATCCGGCACACGCCTGTGGCCGATGTCGAAACCGGAAATGCCCAAGCAGCTGCTGCCGCTGACCTCTGACGAGACGATGTTGCAGCTTACCGCGCAACGAACCATTTCCAACGACTTCGCCGCGCCGATCGTCGTTGCCGGACAGCGCCACGCCGACATCGTCGAGGCGCAGCTGACCGAAGCGGGCACGCCGCCCCAGGCACTCATCCTTGAGCCGGTGGCGCGCAACACCGCCCCCGCGATCGCGCTGGCCGCCCTGGCCGCCAAGCCCGAGGACGTGCTGCTGGTCATGCCGTCGGATCACGTCATCGCCGATCTCGACGCCTTCCACGCCGCCATCCGCTCCGCGCTGCCGATGGTGTCGCAGGGCTGGCTCGCCACCTTCGGCATCGCGGCCGACAAGCCCGAGACCGGCTATGGCTGGATTCAGGTGGGCCGCGAGATCGCGCCGGGCGTGCATCAGGTCGCGCGCTTCGTCGAAAAGCCCCGGCTGGAACGCGCAGAGGCCATGCTGGCACGCGGCGACTATGCCTGGAACGGCGGCATCTTCCTCTTCCGCGCCGACCGGTTCCTCGAGGAACTGGGCCAGCACGCCCCCGAAATGCTCGTCGCGGCCGAAAAGGCGATGCGTGCCGCCAGCCATGACGGCAAGCGTATCTGCCCGAACGAGGCCGATTTCGCCGCCTGCCCGTCGGACTCGATCGACTATGCCGTGATGGAGCGCGCGGACCGCGTCGCGGTCGTACCCGTCGCCATGGGCTGGAACGATGTCGGCAGCTGGGACGCGCTGCATTCGATCAGCGAGCTGGACGGCTTCGGCAACGCGCATCGCGGCGAAGTGCTGGCGATCGATACCAAGAACTGCTTGATCCGCACCGACCGGGTCCGGGTGGCGGCGGTCGATGTTCAGGACCTGATCGTCGTGGCCAGCGGTGACGATATCCTGATCCTGCCGCGCGGCCGCAGCCAGGACGTCAAGAAGCTGATCGAGGCGATGAAGCGCTGATAGCGGCGACCGGGCTGCCCGTACCCGGCAGCCCGGTCATCCGGTGACGGCCAGAATCTCGTCGATGGTCGTCGCGGTCACGCCATGTTTGGCCAGCCGCTCAAAGGCCTGATCCCACCACCGATCGAACATCGCCCGGTCGCGCGCATCGCGGACATAGGGCGTATGCCCCGGCTCCAGCGTCGGCGAGTGGAAGGAGAAGGTCAGCAGCCGCACATCATCGTCCAGCGCCCGGTCGATCCCCGCCAGTGCGTCGGTGATGCCCACGCCCTCGGGCGTCAGCGGAATCCGGTTCAGCAGCCCGGCCCGGGCGAGGATACCGTGCCCGCGCGGCCAGCGTCCTGCCCGGCGATACAGCCCCGCCCCGCCCCGCCGGAGCAACCCGGTATAGACACTGGTCAAGGGCAGTTCGACCATCCCCTCGCGGCGAAAGCCATGCGCGTCGATCGCGCTGAAATCCATGCCGCCGCCTGGCTCATAATCATGGCAGGCCCGCATGGAACTGTCGATCCGATAGCCCCGGGAAGCCAGTAACGCCAGCGAGGCGGGACCCAGGCCATAACGGCCCGACCGGAAGAAGCGCGGCCGCGCGCCAAAGGCCTGGGCGAGCCTGTCCGTCAGCGTGTCGAGCTTGGCGGCTTCCCATTCGAGCGGCAGATTGCCCGCATGGCTGGTGAAGGGATCGACAACCTCATGATAGGGCGGCGTTACCCAACCATGGAGTTGCGCCCCGATCTCGGAGCGGCCATCGGCCAGGCATTCGGACAATATGTCCACGGCGGCGGGGTCCACCGCGACCGGATAGTCCACCATGCAGGCCAGGCCGACACCTGCCTCGGCAAAGCGGCGATGGGCCGGACCGAAAGCCCGCATCGCCTTGGTCGAACGATGGCGCGGATCGAGCGGCGCGGTCCAGTCAAACTCCTCCTCGACATCGACCGTCACCAGGAACCGCCGCCCAAAGGCTTCGGGCCAGACGATCCGCTCGGCAGCGGAGGCGGCCTCATGGCGCCGGGGGCGAGCGGCGTTGGGCATGATCAGGCGTTCGACGCCTGCCCTGCGCGCTGGTCGCCACCGATGGGCAGCGCCAGTACGACCCGGTGCAGACCGATGGTCAGGCCGCCCCCCATCTCGGCCCCCAGCTTGTCGATCAGGCGCAGCGAGAAGCCCGTGCCCAGCAGGGGCGCGCCGTCGCGCTGTTCCTCGTCCCCCGCCTCGCTGAGCAGCGCGGCATCCGCCTCGACGGTCAGCGCGAGCGGGCGATCGATCCGCAGCGCCGCCATATCCTGGTCGACCGACAGGCTGGCCGACAGACGCTCTCCCACCACGCAATTGGACAGGAGCACCGAGAACAGACGGGTCAACAGCCGCTCGCACGCCCGATCATCGGCCAGTGCCGACAGGTTCGCGGACGCCGGATCGAAACGGATTTCGGCACGGCGCAATTGAGCCAGTGGCCCCAGTTCGGCCAGCACCCGCTGGATCAGCGGCGCGAGCGGAACGATGGTCGGTCGCAGCTCCAGCACATGCCCCTCGATCCGCGCGGCGGTGTCGAGATCCTCCACCGAGGCCAGCAGATCGGCAGCCATGGCGCGGATCGCGCTGGCACGATCGCGATAGACGGGCGCCACCGGCCCCAGCAATTCGCTTTCGATCAGTTCGGCAAAGCCCGCGACCGCATTGGCGGGCGTGCGGAGCTCATGGACCAGCTGGCGCAGCGAGTCGGAAGAGGACGTCTCGGGCGCTGCCTCGACCACATTGGCCATCTCGTCCCGGCGCGGGCGACGTCCGCTGCCGCGATAGCCCGCATAACGCCCCGACGCGGGGTCGAAAAAGGGCATGGCGGAGACCCGCCACGATCCTGCCGCCGCCGAACTGCCGCCGATTTCCAGCCGCGCGTCGCGAAAACCGGAGCGGCGGCGAAATGCGCCCATCGCCACGCCGTCGAACTGCGCCAGGCCCTGCATCGCGGTCTCGGCGATGCTGACGCCGACCAGCGGCCCACGCGTGACGCCCTCGACGCCCAGGATCAGGCCGTTGGCGTCGGTCTCGAAATCGAAATGGGCTGGTCCGGCATCATTCTGCGTCGCGCCGGTCACTTCCTCGCGCCGCTGGTTGAAGGCGTCGATACGCGCCACGAGATCCGCGATCTCGTAACGTGGCGGCGCGGCTGGCGGCGGGGCGTGGCGCATCGCCTCGGCCATGAAGGGCAAGCTGCGTGCAACCTGGCCCAGCGCGACGAACGGCGTGGCCGCCTGGGTCGGCAGCGGGTCGAGCATGATCGACACCGGCGCGGCGTCGGGTTCTTCGACGGGCTGCGGAGCCATCACAGGCTCCCCCCCTACGGGCGCGGCGGGGACCGGCTCGACCAGCGGTTCGGACACGGTTTCCAGCGGCACCGCGGCGACGTGCGGCGCTGGCTCGGCCGCGCCGGCGAGGTGCGGCAGGACAAAATCGACCGGGCCGAAACTCTCCAGCCCGCGAATCACCCTATCGGACAGATCACGACGGTGCCGCAGGACCGAGCGGGTTCGCGGGTTCAATGCGGGGAGGATGGCCAGCCAGTCCTCATCCGCCAGTTGCGCGCTGCGCAGCACGGTCGCGGCGACAGGTAGCGTGTCCTGGGCGAAGAATGCCACCAGCGCGATGGGCGGGCGACCGGTACTCAACATGCGTGCGCTGGCGATGCGCACCCCTTCGGCCACCCTGTGCCGCAATTCGGCGAGCCGCTCCAGCATCGGCGGATCGGCGGGCACGCGCCCACGGCTCATCAGGTCGATCAGCTGCCGCCAGGCAGTCTGCGCGCCGAAAGGCGTCGCAGTGTCGGCCGATAAAATCGTCGCCAGACTATCGTCGAACCGCACTGAGCTCCCTTCACGCATGGCCGATTGGCCCTAACGCCCCTGTCTTAACGTCCTTATCCTTCCAACTGGTAACCTGCAAATATCCTTATTGGTGGCGTTGCAATGCCCGAGAATTACGGTAGTGCGTAATTTTCTTATAGTACGCCGTCAAAGAGCATAGGGATTCGGCAGTTTATGTGGAGTATCGTGTAATGGCGCTCGATCGCATCGATCGGCAGATCCTGGCGCTGTTGCAGGCCGATGGCCGTATGACCAATGTGGAGCTGGCCGAACGCGTCGGACTGACCGCCCCGCCCTGCCTGCGCCGCGTCCGCGCGCTGGAGGAAGCTGGCGCCATTCGCGGCTATCATGCCGACCTCGACGCCGCGCGCCTGGGCTTTCCGATCACCGTCTTCGCGATGGTATCGCTGCGCAGCCAGGCCGAGCATGACCTCGCCGCGTTCGAGGCGCATGTCGCGGGCATCCCCGAAGTGCGCGAATGCCATATGCTCAACGGCGAGATCGACTTCATCCTGAAGATCGTCGCCTCGGACCTGAAGAGCTTCCAGGAAATCCTGACCGGCCATCTGACCCCTGCGCCGAACGTGGCCAGCGTCAAGACGTCGCTGACCATCCGGACGGCCAAGCAGGTTTCGGGAATTCCGATCGAAGCCGACTGATCCGGTTTTGGAGGCAATAAAAGGCCGGTTCTCCGTTCGGGAGGACCGGCCTTTTTTGTTGGCGCTTTGGCGTGGCCTTCGACTTCGCTCAGGCTGAACGGATGTGGGGTGTTGCGCCGATAAACAGCAACCGCCGCTCAGCCTGAGCGAAGTCGAAGGCCACGCCCCGCACCTCGCCAAGAAAAAAGACCCGCGCCGTCCCCGACGCGGGTCCCCATTCCTTACGCCTGGGTCGACAGCCAGGTGTTCCAGAAGCTCGCCAGATCGGCGCGCGGCGCGCCCTTGACGGCGTCGAACGCAGCCTTGGCACCCGCCTTGTCGCCGCTGGCGGCAAGTGCGATGCCGAGGCGGGTGTTCACCTCATTGGCGTCGACGCCGCCCTTTTGCAGCGCCAGACGATACAGCTCGGCCGCCTTGGCGTAGTTGCCCTGGCCGTAATAGGCCTCGGCGGTCAGCGCGGCGAGCTTGCCGTCGGCGGCCGACTTGGCGCGTGCCTCGGTCGGGGCGAGCGAGCCTTCCTGGCGGTTCTTGGTCTCGGCGGCGGTCAGCATCGCCTTGGCCGTGGCATTGCCGGCCGGGATCTTGCCGGTCGCCATGCCTTCCTTCAGCACGGTCGCGGCTTCGGCGGGCAGGCCCTTGTCGGTCGCGTACTGCGCATATTCCATATAGTCGTTCTGGTCGGCCAGCGACTTGGAAGCGCGCATCAGGCGGAACAGGTCGAGCTTCTGGTTCTTGTCCAGCGTCGCCAGCGACCCCTGCTGCAGGCCATAGATGACCAGTGCGTTACGCCAGTTCTGCGGGGTCGGATAGGCCGCGAGCCACTTGCGCATCCAGCTCAGCGTCTCGGGGACCTGCTTCGCCTTGTTGGCCCGACCGATGGCGAACTTGTAATAGTCCTCCGGCGCCTTCTGGCCCGATGCGTTCATCTGGTCGATCACCGACGCCAGCTCGGCATTTCCGCCTGCGACATCGCCCGTTTCGAACTTCGACTTGACGATCAGCATCGGCAGGTTGGGATCGTTATAGCCCAGCTGCTTGGCCTGCTGGAAATATTGCAGCGCGATCGGATACTGCTTGCCGTTGAAGGCCAGCGCGCCGCGACGATAAACATAGCGCGGCTTGTCGGCCGCCGGGGTCGACGGGCTGTTGATCAGCGCATCGAGCGGCTTGGCGAGCACCGCCTCGTCGATCGGGGCGTTCGGATTGGCCTGCTGGGCCGCGAACAGCTTGCCCGATTCGAGCTCGTAGCGCATCGCCGCGGCGATATACTTGTCATCTTCGGTCTTGGCGGCGGTTTCGACCGCGGCGACCAGCGGCTCGGCGGCGGCATAATTCTTCTGCTGCAGCACCGGCTGCGCGGCCTGGGCCGCCTTCAGCGCCTCGGGGCTCAGCTTCAGACCGCCGGCCGCTTCTTCCTTCTTCTTCTGCGCAGACAGCGGCGCGGTCAGCACGACGCTGCCCATGCCCGTCGCGAGCGCGGCCGCCAGCGCGAGCTTCGGTAGGATTTTCATGCGAATTCTCTCCAAGAATACAGCCGGTCGGTCCGGGATCGTCGATGGCAGGCTTGATAGGGACAGCGCGCGTCCCGTTCAAGCAGAGCGATTGATGGATGCCCCCTCTATCCAACAACCGCTGAACGCGGATTGAACGCGAACGCTCCCGACGCTAGCGCGCACGGCATGATCGCCGTCATCTCCCCCGCCAAGACGCTCGACTATCAGAGCCCCCTGCCCGACCTCGCGCCGACCGCGCCCCATTTCGCCGAAGAGGCGCAGACGCTGGCCAAGGCAGCCTCCGGGCTGGGCGAGGAAAAGCTCGCCTCGCTGATGCGGATCTCTCCCGCGCTGGCGCAACTGAACGCAGAACGCTTCCGCGATTTCGCCACCGCGCCGGAGCGGCCCGCGATGTTCGCCTTTGCGGGCGACGTCTATACCGGGCTGGAGGCCAAGTCGCTCGACGTGCCGGCCGTCCTGTTCGCGCAAGGTCATCTGCGGATGCTGTCGGGGCTTTACGGCCTGCTCCGCCCGCTGGACGCGATGCGCCCGTATCGGCTGGAAATGGGTACGCGCTGGGCGCCGGGTGGTGGCAAGCTGACCGACTGGTGGGGCGACCGCATCGCCGAGCGGCTAACCCAGGAGGTCGAGGCGGAGGGTTCCGGCACCGTCCTGAACCTTGCCAGCCAGGAATATTGGCACGCGGTCGAGGGAAAGCTGCCCGCCGCCATCCGGGTCATTGCGGTCGATTTCCGCGAGGGCGACCGTTTCGTCAGCTTCCACGCGAAGAAAGCGCGCGGCGCGATGGCGCGCTGGATGATCGAACATCACGTCACCGAAACCGATGCGATGCGAGGGTTCGATAGCGATGGTTATGCGTTCGATGCCGAGGCAAGCACGCCGACCCTATGGAGATTCGTGCGATGAGCGAGTGGAAGCGGGCGATCGTCATCGGTGCCTCGGGCGGGATCGGCCAGGCGATGGCCGATGCGCTGGCGGAAGAAGGCGTGAGCGTCACGCGCCTCGCCCGGTCGAGCCAGGGCGAGGGCCATATCGATATCGAGGACGAGGCCAGCATCGCCGCCGCCGCCGAACGGATCGGCAAAGGCCCCGCCCCCGATCTGGTGATCGTCGCCACCGGCCTGCTCCACGACGGAGAGCGGGGACCGGAAAAGGCGATCGACCAGCTTTCGCCCGAATGGCTGGCGCGCAATTTCGCGGTCAACGCAATCGGCCCCGCGCTGGTCGCCAAGCATCTGCTGCCGCTGATGCCGCGCACCGGCAAGACGCTGTTCGCCGTGCTGTCGGCGCGGGTCGGGTCGATCTCCGACAATCGCATGGGTGGCTGGTACGGCTATCGCGCGTCGAAGGCGGCGCTCAACCAGTTGGTTCGCACGCTGGCGATCGAGCATAAGCGGCGCAACGACCGCTCGATCATCGTCGCGCTGCATCCCGGCACCGTCGATACCGCGCTGTCCCGGCCGTTCCAGGGCAATGTCCGCCCCGGCGGCCTGTTCGCCCCCGACCGCGCGGCGGTCCAGTTGCTCGACGTCATCGATGGACTGAAGGCGCCGGACAGCGGCAAGCTGTTCGATTGGGAGGGGAAAGAGGTCCAGCCTTAGGCGGAAGACCGATCAACCCCATCATCCGTTCGCGCGGAGCGTAGTCGAAGCGCACGCCCGGCCATCGCGGCGTGGCCGCCGTCATCCCTTGGCCTTCGACTTCAGCGCGATGCGCCGAGTTTATCCTGAGCGGCTGGCTTGCCAGCCAGCCGAAGGGCTCAGGCTGAACGGAGGTTGGGACAGGCACGCTCGGCCGAAGCGCAACGAACTCCTTATTATCATTCAGATTACAACATCGTAACATCCGAGACATTCAGCCGAAACGCCTGAAATCCCATAAGAACCGGGCTGGCCGCCGTTTACTCCCGTCGGCGGCCAGCGCCTCCAAAGTCCCGCGAACATGCTGCCGAGGGGGGAGCACATTCCGTCGGGCCTGCCCCCGCCGCCCCGTCCCGCGTCTCCACCGGTCCTCCCGACTGGCCGCTCGCGAATGGGGCGGGCGGGGGTGGTCAGGCGGCTCACGCTCGGCTAGTACCTCTGGTTCCCATCTGACCATCAAGCCGGAAAGCAACAGACTTTGGCCGACGAGACGACCCTCGCGGAACCTTCCGATATTTCGACGATCTCCATCGTCGACGAGATGAAGTCGAGCTATCTCGACTATGCGATGAGCGTGATCGTGGCGCGTGCGCTGCCCGACGTGCGCGACGGCCTGAAGCCGGTCCATCGCCGTATCCTCTATTCGGCCGCCGAAAGCGGCTTCGTCGCGGGTAAGCCCTATCGCAAGTCGGCGCGTATCGTCGGCGACGTGATGGGTAAGTACCACCCGCACGGCGACAGCGCGATCTACGACGCGCTGGCCCGCATGGCGCAGGACTGGTCGATGCGGGTGCCGCTGATCGACGGTCAGGGCAATTTCGGCTCGATGGACCCCGATCCGCCCGCCGCGATGCGTTACACCGAGGCGCGCCTGGCCAAGGTCGCCAATTCGCTGCTCGACGATCTCGACAAGGACACGGTCGACTTCCAGCCGAACTATGACGGCTCGGAGCGCGAACCGTCGGTCCTGCCCGCCCAGTACCCGAACCTGCTGGTCAATGGTGCCGGCGGCATCGCGGTCGGCATGGCGACCAACATCCCGCCGCATAACCTGGGCGAGGTGGTCAATGCCTGCCTCGCGTACATGGAAAGCGGCGCGATCACGGTCGAGGAACTGAACGAGATCGTCCCTGCCCCCGACTTCCCCACCGGCGCGCTGATCCTTGGCCGCTCGGGGGCGCGCTCGGCCTACCAGACCGGACGCGGTTCGATCATCGTGCGCTCGCGCCACGAGATCGAGGAAAGCCGCGGCGACCGTCGCGCGATCGTCCTGACCGAAATCCCCTTCCAGCAGGGCAAGAACGCGCTGGTCGAGAAGATCGCCGAGGCCGCCAAGGAAAAGCGGATCGAGGGGATCAGCGACATTCGCGACGAGTCGAACCGCGAAGGCGTTCGCATCGTCATCGACCTGAAGCGCGATGCCACTCCCGAGGTCGTGCTGAACCAACTGTGGCGGCACACCCCCGCCCAGACCAGCTTCCCGGCGAACATGCTCGCCATTCGCGGCGGTCGGCCCGAGCTGCTGAACCTGCGCGACATCATCCAAGCGTTCGTCCAGTTCCGCGAGCAGGTTATCACCCGCCGCTCGAAGTTCGAGCTGGCCAAGGCGCGCGAGCGGGCGCACATCTTGCTGGGCCTCGTCATCGCGGTGACGAACCTGGACGAGGTGGTGCGGATCATCCGTGGCTCGGCCTCGCCGGTCGCCGCGCGCGAAGCCTTGCTTGCCCGCGAATGGCCGATCGCCGAGATCGCTCAATATATCCGACTGGTGGAAGCGGTCGAGCATGAAGGCTTTGGCGACACCTATCGCCTGTCGGAGACGCAGGTCCGCGCGATCCTCGACCTGCGCCTGCACCGCCTGACCGCGCTGGGCCGCGACGAAATCGGCGACGAGCTGAAGGGTCTGGCGGACTCGATCACCGAGCTGCTCGAGATCCTCGCCAACCGCGTGAAGCTGTACGAGGTCATGCGCGGCGAGCTGGTGGCGATCCGCGACCAGTTCGCGACCCCGCGCCGCTCGGAAATCGCCGCCGCCGCCGATGGCATCGACGACGAGGACCTGATCGAGCGCGAGGACATGGTCGTCACCGTGACCATGCAGGGCTATATCAAGCGCACGCCGCTCGACGCCTTCCGCGCGCAGAATCGCGGCGGCAAGGGCCGCTCGGGCATGGCGACCAAGGACGAGGACGTCGTCACCGAGCTGTTCGTGACCAGCACGCACACCCCGGTCCTGTTCTTCTCGAACCATGGCAAGGTCTATCGCTACAAGGTGTGGCGCCTGCCCGAGGGCGGCCCGGCGACGCGTGGGCGGCCGATGGTCAACCTGCTGCCGCTGGCACCGGGCGAGGTCATCTCGACCGTGCTGCCTCTCCCTGAGGACGAGGCGGAATGGGGTGCCCTGCACGTCATGTTCGCCACCGCCAAGGGCGCAGTGCGCCGCAACTCGATGGATGCGTTCACCAACGTGCCCTCGAACGGCAAGATCGCGATGCGCTTCGAGGAGGGCAGCGAGGACCGGTTGATCGGCGTCGCGCTGCTCGGTGCTGGGGACGACGTGCTGCTCGCCACCCGCTGCGGCCGTGCGATCCGCTTTGCGGCGGACGATGTGCGCGAATTCCAGAGCCGTACCTCGACCGGCGTGCGCGGCATCGCGCTGAAGGGCGAGGACGAAGTTATCTCGCTCTCGGTCCTGCACCGGGTCGGCACCACCCAGGAGGAGCGTGAGGCGTACTTGCGCTTCGCCCCCTGGAAGGGCGAGAAGGAAGGCGAGCCGGAGCTGTCGGTCGAACGGTATGAAGAATTGCGCAATTGCGAGCAGTTCATCCTGACCGTCTGCGCCAATGGCTATGGCAAGCTGTCGTCGGCCTATGAATATCGCCGCACGGGTCGCGGTGGTCAGGGCATCACCAATATCGACAATATCGCCCGTAACGGCGATGTCGTCGCCAGCTTCCCGGCGTCCAAGGGGCATCAGCTGATGCTGGTGACCGACCAGGCCAAGCTGATCCGCATGTCGCTGGCGTCGCTTCGTGTCATCGGGCGCGGCTCGGCGGGCCTGCGGCTCTTCAACGTGGCACCGGGCGAGCATGTCGTCTCGGCCGCACGCATCGAGGAAACCGAGGAGGATGCCGAGATGAACCTGGCCGAGGGCACTCCCGAGATCGCACCCGAGCCGGATGCGGCTATCGGCGAGAATCTGGCCGCCGGACCGGAGGATGGAGAATGAGCCATCCCGCTACCGCCTACAAGGTGCTGACCGCCGATCAGATGGCGGTGTTGGAGCAGGGGGGCGTCTTTGCGGGCGCCCCGGTGGATCTGGCCGATGGCTATATCCACCTCTCCACCGCCGGCCAGCTGACCGAGACGGTGGACAAGCACTTCGCGGGACAGAGTGACCTGCACGTCGCAGCCGTCGATCTGGAAGCGATGGGCGAAGCGGTGAAGTGGGAAGAGAGCCGGGGCGGTCAACTCTTCCCGCATCTCTATGCCGACCTGCCGCTGACGGCGGTGATCGCCTATGGACCGTTGAAGCGCGACGACGACGGCACGGTCCGTCTGCCAGTGGCGGGATAATCCCGCTATCGGTTTGACCGATACCGTTCCGTAACCGAAACGTCATAAATCTATCACGGCGTGTTTACGGTCTTGTCCTATGGCGTACCGTGATGAAGCCGCCCGCCTTCTCTTCCTGGTCCGAACGTGCGGAAAGCCCGGCCATCGGGGCGGATGCGTCGCTGATCGATGCCATCGCCCTGTTCCGGCAATGCCCCGACATGCGGCTGCTGCCCGTGCTCGATACCGAAAGGCGGCCGGTCGGCGCGATCACCGAGCGTGACGTGAAGGGGTTGCTCTACAACCCGTTCGGGCACGCCCTGCTCCACAATCCGGATTTCGGCGCCAGCCTGACCGCCTATATCCGTGCGCATCCCAGTTGCGAGGAGGATGCGCCCCTGGCCGACAAGCTGGCGCTTCATGCCGATTGGGGCGCGCCCGACGCGCTGATCCTGACCCGCAAGGGGGTGTTCACCGGCCTGCTCGACGCCGCGCGGATCGCCCGGCTGGCCGCCGATGCGCAGATGGCGCTGGCGCAGGAGCGCATGGCGCGGGCGGGGCGCATCGACAAGGCCGCGCGGGCCTTCACCGCCGACATCGCCGCCCTGTCGGAGGAACTGCTGCGCGCCACTGCCGAGATGGGCGGCATGGCCAGCGACCTCGCCCGCTATGCCGGGGAGACGCAGGGGGGCGCGGATCGCATGACGGAGGCGATGGCCGATACCGGCTCCGCGCTCAGCGACATCGCGGCGCGCGGGCACGGGCTTGCCAGCGCCTTTGCCGCCATTACCCGCGACATGGACCGGTCCCGCACGATCCGCGAGGACGTGCGCCACCGGATCGCGGCGACCGACCAGCGGGCCGATGCGCTGGCGGCCAGCGCGACGACGATCGATGCGCTCCTGGCGCTGATCGAAGCCGTGGCGGCACGCACCAATCTCCTCGCCCTCAACGCCGCGATCGAGGCGGCGCGCGCTGGCGAGGCCGGGCGCGGCTTCGCCGTCGTCGCGCATGAGGTAAAGGCGCTGGCCGGGCAGACGCGCGAGGCGGCACGCGACGCCGCCCGCAACATGGGCGAGGCGAAGGGGAACCTCCATGCGCTCGTCGCCGAACAGGCCCAGCTCAACCGGGCGGTCGACACCATCGGCGGCATCTCGCAATCCATCGACGAAGCGGTGGCGGCGCAGGGCTTCGCGACGACCGGCATCGCCGCCAGCGTCGACCAGTCGGTCGCCTCCGCGCATCGCGTGGGCCAGCAGGTGCATCAGTTGCAGCAGGACGCGAGCCGGATCGACCGGGATGCCGGATCGCTGCTGACCTTGGCCCAGGCGCTGGAAAGCAATATCGGCAGCTTGCGCGACCGCACCGACGCCTTCGTCGCATCCGTCCTCTGACGGATCAGACGTAGAGATCGACGACGGTCATCCCCTCCCCCACCGCTTCCAGCAACAGCGTCCGGTGGCAACGACAGGGATCGCGCTCATAGCATAGCAGCGCGCTGGGCTTCTCTTCTGCCAGGTCGAGCATCCGCGCGGCCGCGGCCTGCGCCTCGGGCAGGGCCAGCTGGTTATCATAGACCTCCCGCAGCGTGCCAACATCACCCTTCTTCGCCGCATCGCGCCCGCGTTTGGGCGTGCCCAGATCCTTCAGATGGACATAGTCGATCCCGACCTCCTTCAACGCGGCGGTGAGCGGCGATTTGGAGAAGCCCGGCCGCCGCGACAAAGGCAGCGCACGGACATCGATCAGCCGCTCGACCCCCGCCGTTTTCAGCGTCGCAAGGAAGCCGTCGACGGTCGCGCCTTCATAACCGATGGTGAAGATCGTCGTCATCACGCCCGAAATGGGGAGCCGCGTCCCTCAAGCCAAGTCCTTCCAACCGGGACCGTCCGGGTTTAAGGCCGACCGATGACTTATGACATTCATGTGATCGGTGGCGGGCTGGCCGGATCGGAAGCCGCGTGGCAGCTGGCCGAGGCCGGGCTGAAGGTGCGCCTGTCCGAAATGCGCGGCGGCGCGGACACGACGCCTGCCCATCATGGTGGCGACCTGGCGGAGCTGGTCTGCTCCAACTCCTTCCGCTCTGACGACGCGACTTCCAACGCGGTCGGTCTGCTGCATCAGGAGATGCGTGCGCTCGGTTCGATCATCATGGCCAAGGGTGACACCCATGCGGTGCCCGCCGGGTCCGCACTGGCGGTCGATCGCGACGGCTTTTCGGGCGGCGTCACGGCGGCGCTGGAGGCGCATCCGAACATCACCATCGTGCGCGAGCGGATCGACGCCTTGCCCGAGGGTCCTGCGATCATCGCCACCGGCCCCCTGACCGCGCCGTCGCTGGCGGGCGGGATCGGCGAGGCCACCGGCGCGGAGGCGCTGGCCTTTTTCGACGCGATCGCGCCCATCGTCCACCGCGAGTCGATCGACATGGACGTCGCCTGGTTCCAGAGCCGCTGGAACAAGGGCACGGGCAAGGATTACATCAACTGCCCGATGGACAAGGAGCAATATTACGCCTTCCATCAGGCGCTGCTCGACGGCGAAAAGACCGAGTTTCGCGAGTGGGAGAAGGACACCCCCTATTTCGACGGCTGTATGCCGGTCGAGGTGATGGCCGAGCGCGGGGTCGAGACGTTGCGCTTCGGGCCGATGAAGGGCGTCGGCCTGGACGATCCGCGCACCGGACGCTGGCCCTATGCCGTCGTCCAGCTGCGGCAGGATAACGCGGCGGGTACGCTGTGGAACATCGTCGGTTTCCAGACCAAGCTGAAATATGCCGAGCAGATCCGCATCTTCCGCACCATTCCGGGGCTGGAGAAGGCCGAGTTCGCGCGGCTGGGTGGCCTGCATCGCAACACCTTCATCCGGTCGCCCGAACTGCTCGACGCGACGCTGCGGCTGAAGTCGCGGCCGAACCTGCGCTTCGCGGGCCAGATCACGGGGTGCGAGGGCTATATCGAGAGTGCGGCGATCGGCCTGCTGGCCGGGCGGTTCGCCGCTGCCGAGCTGACGGGGAAGACCATCGCCCCGCCGCCGGTCGAGACGGCTTTGGGAGCGCTGCTCGGCCATATCACGGGGTTGGCCGAGGCCGAGACCTATCAGCCGATGAACGTCAATTTCGGCCTGTTCCCGCCCATCCCCGGCCGGACCAAGAAGGCCGATCGCAAGCGCATGTACACCGACCGCGCGCGCGAGGCGCTGCCCGGCTGGCTCAACTCTCTTCCGCCGGGGCCGCCTCCGGTGCCTCAGCCTGTGCCTTTTGCCCCGGCGGACAGCCCCGCGGAACAGCCGGTCGACGCTTGACGGCGGTGGTGGCGAACTCGGTCGCATTCATCGTGCCGGATTTATCACGGTCGGCGGTGGCGAACTTGGTCGTGGCCTTGATCGCCCATTCGTCGAACGACAGCTTGCCGTCGCCGTCGCGGTCCAGCTTGGCATAGGCCTTGCGCCGCGCGGCGAGATACTCCTCGCGGGTGATGTTGCCGTCACGATCCTTGTCGTAGCGGTCGAAGCGCTTCTGCTCGCGGGTGCGGGCGGAGGCTTCGGGTAAGGGCGCGTCGTCCTCGGCGGTTTGCGGAGAGGCCGCTGTCGCCGCGCTTGCGGCGGGAAGCGGGGATGGTGTGTCGGGTCGGCTTCCCCACAGGAACAGCCCTGCCCCCACCAGTATGAGCGTGCCCAAGCCACCGGCCAGATAGCGCCACATCGGTTCCGTCTCCCCCCGTTCGACAGGTTATGGTTAACCTGGGTTGGGGATGAGCGGCAAGGGATTCCCTTGGCCTTCGACTTCGCTCAGGCTGAACGGGATTGGCAGCGTCTGCCCTGACAGCGTCTGCCCTGACCTCGCGCGTACCCCGGCGAAGGCCGGGGTCCAGTTGCTCTGCCTTATCGACGGCGCAATATGCTTGCTTACTCGCCTAGGCATGGCGCGCCACAAGCCATGTAGAAACTGAACCCCGGCCCCCGCCGGGGTACGGGCCGTACTCAATCAAACGGGTCAACGTCCCGTCAGGCCATGCCAAGCCAGTCGCGCGGCGCGCATCGGGTGGCCCGGCAAGCGATCCGGATGACGCAGACCTTCACGTGCAAGGATGGCAAGACCACTCAATCCCCGAGCCGGCTTCGGCAATTTAAATGCCAGAACCGCGTCCAGGTCCGACAGAGCCGCCGCCCTGATTCGCGTACGGGTCGCCTGACCGAAAACATGCTGCGCCAGATCGGCCCTGGCCCATGCCGCCCCCAGCGGCTCTGTACCGGGCTGCCCGAGCAACCGCCCGACGCTTCCGAACAATACGCCCCCGCGCATATCGGCATGACGCGCGATACGCTCGTCATCCAACGGTTCACCGTCATCAAGCAGCGCCTCCCACCCCTCGATCATGGGTGCCAGATCCGCGCCCCGGACCCCACCGGGCAGGACGCATTCCGCCAGCCGCTGCAACACCGGATGCGCAGGGACCGGCTCGCGGTCGAGCTTCTCCAGCGCCTCATACCACCAGGTCAGCCGCATCTGGCCGATCATCGGCTCGGTCGTGCTTTGCAGGATCGACGCAAGCTGATGGTCCAGATCGAGCAGCGCCGCGAACCCGTCACGCGCCGAGGCGGGCGCGTACCCCACCGCCAGCGCCTGTTCGCGCATGACCGCTTCGATGGCGGACGACGGAATGGTGGCAGCATCGATCATCCCCTGCCCTTCGCACAGCTAGGCCCCATGAAAAAGGGCCTCCCGGTTTCCCGGAAGGCCCCCTTCATTTCGCAAGGTTACCCCACGGCTTAGCCGCGATAGGTGACCTTCTTGACCGCCGCGACGACCTTGTTCGCGTCGACCAGCGCCAGCTTTTCGAGGTTGGCGGCATAAGGCAGCGGCACGTCCTCGTTGGTCACGCGCAGCACCGGCGCGTCGAGGTCGTCGAAACCTTCCTCCATCACCACGGCGGTGATTTCCGACGCGATCGAGCAGGTCGGCCAGCCTTCCTCGACCACGACGAGGCGGTTGGTCTTGGCGAGCGACTTCAGGACGGTCTTGGTGTCGAGCGGGCGCAGCGTGCGCAGGTCGATGACCTCCGCCTCGATGCCCTCGGCGGCCAGCTTCTCGGCGGCTTCGAGCGCGACGCCCACGCCGATCGAGTAGGAGACCAGGGTCACATCCTTGCCTTCGCGCATGATCCGCGCCTTGCCGATCGGCAGGACGAAATCATCCAGCTTGGGCACGTCGAACGAACGGCCGTACATCAGCTCGTTCTCGAGGAAGACGACCGGGTCTTCCGAACGGATCGCGGCCTTCAACAGGCCCTTGGCATCGGCCGCATCATAGGGCGCGATCACGATCAAGCCGGGGACCGAAGCATACCACGGGCCATAGTTCTGCGAGTGCTGCGCGCCGACGCGGCTGGCGGCACCATTGGGACCACGGAACACGATCGGGCAGCGCATCTGGCCACCGGACATGTAGTTGGTCTTGGCGGCCGAGTTGATGATGTGGTCGATCGCCTGCATGGCGAAGTTGAACGTCATGAACTCGATGACCGGGCGCAGGCCGCCCATGGCGGCACCCGTGCCGACGCCGGCAAAGCCATATTCGGTGATCGGCGTGTCGATCACGCGGCGGTCGCCGAACTCGTCCAGCAGGCCCTGCGTGACCTTGTACGCGCCCTGATATTGGGCGACTTCCTCGCCCATCACGAAGACTCGGTCGTCGGCACGCATTTCCTCGGCCATCGCGTCGCGCAGCGCTTCGCGGACGGTGAGCTTCACCATCTCGGTGCCTTCCGGGATTTCCGGCGAGGCGGGCGCTTCCTGCTCGGCGGCGGCGACCAGCTTCTGCGTGCCGCTTTCCTGCTCGGCGGCCGCCGCGCCTTCCGGCATCGGCGGCGCATTGTGGTCGGTCGCCTCGTTCTTCGGCGCGGCATTGGCCGCATCGCCCGAACGCGAGCCCGACGCGGCGGCGGACGCAACGTCCTCGCCCTCTTCGGCCAGCAGCGCGATGGCGGTGCCGACCTTCACATTGTCGGTGCCCTCGGCCACCAGGATCTTGGCGATCACGCCTTCATCCACGGCCTCGAATTCCATCGTCGCCTTGTCGGTCTCGATCTCGGCCATGATGTCGCCGGACTTGACCGTATCGCCTTCCTTCACGAGCCACTTGGCGAGCGTGCCCTCTTCCATCGTCGGCGAAAGGGCCGGCATCTTGATCTCGATCGCCATCTTAGTAACGCTCCACCAGCACTTCAGTGTAGAGTTCAGCCACATCGGGCTCGGGGGTCTGCTCGGCGAAGTCCGCCGCTTCGTTGACCTGCTTGCGGATATCCTGCTCCAGTACCTTCAGGTCGGCCTCGGTCACGCCCTGCTCCTCGAGCAGACGCTTCACATGATCGATCGGATCGGACTTGTCGCGCACGCCCTGCACTTCCTCGCGGCTGCGATACTTGGCAGGGTCGGACATGGAGTGACCGCGATAGCGATAGGTCTTCATCTCCAGGATGACCGGCCCCTTGCCCGCACGGACCCAGGCCAACGCCTCTTCGGCCGCGCCACGGCACGCCAGCACGTCCATGCCGTCGACCTGGATGCCGGGGATGCGGAAGCTCTCGCCACGGCGATACAGCTGGTCCTCGGACGAGGCGCGGTTGACCGCGGTGCCCATGGCATACTGGTTGTTCTCGATCACGAAAATGATCGGGAGCTTCCACAGCTCGGCCATGTTGAAGCTCTCGTACACCTGGCCCTGATTGGCCGCGCCGTCGCCGAAATAGGCGAGGCAGACGCCGCCGTCATTGCTGTACTTGTGCCCGAACGCCAGGCCGGTGCCCAGCGACACCTGCGCGCCGACGATGCCGTGGCCGCCATAGAATTTATGCTCGGTCGAGAACATGTGCATCGACCCGCCCTTGCCCTTGGAGATGCCGGCGGCACGCCCCGTAAGCTCGGCCATGATGACCTTGGGGTCGATGCCGTAAGCCAGCATGTGGCCATGGTCGCGATATCCGGTGATCACCGAATCCTTGTCGCCGTCGAGCGCCGACTGAAGACCAACCGCCACGGCCTCCTGGCCGATATACAGGTGGCAGAAACCGCCGATCAGGCCGAGGCCGTAAAGCTGACCCGCCTTTTCTTCGAAGCGGCGGATCAGGAGCATCTGCTTGTAGAAATCCAGCAACTGTTCCTTGGTAGCCTGGAACGGTTGCGGTTCGGCGGGACGCTCCCGATTGGGGATGGGGGGCTCGCTGGTACGGCTTGGAGCTTTTGCCACAGTCGGGAACACCTTTGTTTCCGTTAGGGAAGGATGGACGCCTATTGGCGTGCTTTGTCATGAAACTCAATTCCCCCTCTTAATTCCCATCGTGACAGCAGGAATTTAGGGAGGAATAGCTTTGCCTCGGTTGCCTTGTCGGCGAACCGCAGCCTACAACGCTGGCCGATTATGGATAGACCCCAACACCCGTTCCGCATCGCCAATTTCCGCAGCTATTGGCTGTCGCGGTTCAGCGGGACCATCGCCGTCTCCGCCATGTCGATCGTGATCGGCTGGCAGGTTTACAACCTGGCCCGCGAGACGATGGACGTGCGGCAGGCCGCGTTCATGCTGGGCATGATCGGGTTCGCGCAGTTCGTGCCGCTGTTCCTGCTGACCCCGATCACCGGACTGGTCGCCGACAGCGTCGACCGGCGCTGGATCGTGCGGGCGACGACGGCACTGCTGGTGCTGACCGCCGCCTCGCTCTGGTTCCTCACCTGGTCCGGGCATCTGACGCTGGGGGCGCTCTTCACCGCCGCCGTCGCTTTCGGCATCGCGCGGGCCTTTTCGGGACCGGCCTATTCCTCGCTCGCCCCCAATCTGGTGCCGCGCGAAAGCCTGCCCACGGCCATCGCGGTCAGCTCGATCGCGTGGCAGGTCGGCACCATCGCGGGTCCCAGCGTCGGCGGCCTGCTCTATGCCGTGCATCCCGAGTTCGCTTATGGCGTCGCGACCCTGCTCTTTGCCGTCGCGCTGTTCTGCATCTTCCTGATCGGTCCGGTGCCACAGCCGCCCGCGCAGACCGACCGGCGCCCCCTCACCCGAATCGTCGAGGGGTTCAGCTATGTCCGCCGCAACCGGCTGGTGCAGGCGGCGATCACGCTCGACCTGTTCGCGGTGCTGCTGGCGGGCGCGACCTCGCTGCTGCCGGTCTATGCGCGCGACATCCTGCATGTCGGATCGCAGGGTCTGGGCGTGCTGGCGGCGGGCATGGGGATCGGGGCGGCCACTACCGCGATCTGGTTCTCGTTCAGGCCGATGACGCAGAATGTCGGGGTCAAGATGCTGATCGCCGTGGTCGTATTCGGCCTGTCGATCCTGACCTTCGGCGTCGCCAGCCAAATCACCGGCGCGCTGGGCCTGGATACCGGAACGCTGGCGGTGAACGGCGTTGCTGTTTTCATCCATCCCGCCTTCCTGCTCAGCCTGATCGCGTTGATCGTCGCGGGCGGTGCGGACATGGTGTCGGTCTATGTCCGCCAGTCGCTGATCCAGCTCCACACCCCCGACGCGATGCGCGGGCGGGTGAGCGCGGTGTCGCAGCTGACCATCTCGGCGTCCAACGAACTGGGGGAGTTTGAGAGCGGGGTCATGGCCTCGATCCTCGGCCCCGTCGGCGCGGTCGTGTTCGGCGGGCTGGGCGCGATCGGGGTGACGTTGCTCTGGTCGCGGCTGTTCCCGGAACTCCGGCGCGCGCGAACCTTTGATCCGCCTGAAATCCTCAGCACCGAACCTAGCCACGGAGAAGCCAAGCCATGAAGGCCAACACCATCCTGGAAACGATCGGCAATACGCCGCACATCAAGCTCCAGCGGCTGTTCCCCGGATCGGAGGTCTGGATCAAATCGGAACGCTCCAATCCCGGCGGCTCGATCAAGGACCGCATCGCCCTCGCGATGATCGAGGCCGCGGAGGCCAAGGGCGACCTGAAGCCCGGCGGCACCATCGTCGAGCCGACCAGCGGCAATACCGGCGTCGGCCTGGCGATGGTCGCGGCGGTCAAGGGATACAAGCTGATCCTGGTCATGCCCGAATCCATGTCGATCGAGCGCCGCCGCCTGATGCTGGCCTACGGCGCGACCTTCGACCTGACGCCGCGTGAAAAGGGCATGAAGGGCGCGATCGAACGCGCGCTGGAGATCGTGCGCGAGACGCCCGGCGCCTGGATGCCCCAGCAGTTCGAGAATCCGGCCAATATCGACGTCCATGTCCGCACGACCGCGCAGGAAATCCTGACCGACTTCCGCGATTCGCCGATCGACGTCATCATCACCGGCGTGGGCACCGGCGGCCATATCACCGGCGTCGCCGAGACGCTGAAGAAGGAATGGCCCAGCCTGAAGGTCTATGCGGTCGAGCCCGCCGCCTCGCCCGTCATCCAGGGCGGCCAGCCCGGCCCGCACCCGATCCAGGGCATCGGCGCAGGCTTCATCCCCGCCAATCTCCACACCCAGGCGATCGACGGCGTGATCGAGGTCGATGCCAATGTCGCCAAGGACATGGCGCGCCGCTCGGCGACCGAAGAGGGTATCCTCGTCGGCATTTCGTCGGGTGCGACGCTGGCGGCGATCCTGCAAAAGCTGCCCGACCTGCCCGATGGCACCCGCGTCCTGGGCTTCAACTATGACACGGGCGAGCGTTACCTGTCGGTGCCGGACTTCCTGCCCGAGCAGTGAGCGACACGTCCCGGCCGCGCGGCGGCATCCGCGCGGTCTTGTTCGCCATCGCCGGTACGGCCAGCGTCGTACCGGCCTTGCTCGTGGCGAACGCGCCCGACATTCCCCGCATCCGGCATGGGTCGGCCCAGCGGGCTCGACCGGCGCCGCGCGTCGTCCCGTCCGCCGAGCTGCCCCCGGTCGAGCCGGTCGCGTTCGTCGACATGAGCCCGGACGAGGCGCGCGCCTATAATGCGGGCCTGCCCTTCTCGGCCGATCCCAACCCGGCCGCCCGGCCCTTCCTCTATCGCGGATCGGCGGAGGACAAGGCGCGGGCGCTCGACTGTCTGGCGGCGGGCGTGCTGTACGAAGCGGGCGACGACGCCAGGGGCGAACAGGCCGTGGCGCAGGTCGTGCTCAACCGGCTTCGCCATCCCGCCTTTCCCAAGACGGTCTGCGGCGTGGTCTTCGAGGGGCAGGAGCGCAGCACCGGCTGTCAGTTCACCTTCACCTGCGACGGCGCGCTGACCAAGTGGCAGCCGCCCGAAGCCGCCTGGACCCGCGCCCGCCAGATCGCGGCGATGGCGTTGAACGGCAAGGTCTTCCCGGCGGTCGGCCATTCGACCCATTATCATACCGACTGGGTCGTGCCCTATTGGCAGGCGAGCCTGGACAAGGTGGCGCGGGTCGGCAGCCATTTGTTCTTCCGCTGGTCCGGCTGGTGGGGCACGCCGCCTGCCTTCAACCGGCACATGCTAGCGGGCGAGCCGGTCATCACCCAGCTGGCGGCCTTCTCGCCCGCGCATCGGGCAGGGACCGATGCCAGCGCCGATGCCGGGGCCGCTCTGGCCGAAGGGGCCGTCGCGACGGGGACCATGGCGCCACTGGCCAGCGAGCCCGACACCTTCCTCATCACCCTGCCAGCCGGACTTTCGCCGGATGGCTTCCCGGCGCTGGCGACGAGCCTGTGCGGGGCGCGCAAGGATTGCACGGTCATGGCCTGGCGCGACGCCGCTGCAACCGCCTCCTCGGTGCCGCTCAACCAGGCCCAGATGGAGACGATGGCCTTCAGCTATTTCCGCAACGCCGGCATCGGACTGGAACGGACCCTATGGAATTGCGGCGTCTATCCGGCGTTCAAGGGGCCACGCTGCATGAAGCGCATGTCGACCGCCATCGTCCCGTTGGCCGCTCCCACGCCGCAGCCCAGCCCGACGCCGACTCCCACCGGCGAACTGACCGGCGTCCGTCGCGCTAGCACGCCACCGGCCGAGCCCAAACCCAAAACTCCGCCGCTATAAGCTTCTCCTGCCTTAAAATTTACGGCCACCCCGGCGAAGGCCGGGGTCCAGTCGCAAAACGAGGGAGTGGCTCACTGACCTCACCCCACCTGGATCCCGGCCTTCGCCGGGATGGGCGGAAAGGGCGATTCATCGCTTAGAGCGACGCGCGTCTTCCTAATCCCGGTGCGATTCGACCAGCGCGACGAACTCGGTCAGCTCGGCGATCGCCGCGTCGATATCCCGCTTCTGCGCCTGAAGCGCCTCGATCTTGGCGGTGCAGCGTTCCAGCGTCACCTCGCGCTGAAGGCGGCGGCCATCGCCCAGATCGTACAGGTCGATCATCTCGCGAATATCGGCCAGGCTGAACCCGACCCGTTTGCCCCGCAGGATCCAGGCAAGCCGCGCGCGGTCCCGTTGCGAATAGATACGCTGCGTGCCCCGCCGCTGCGGCGAGATCAGCCCCTCATCCTCATAGAAGCGCAGCGCACGGGCGGTGACGCCGAATTCGCTGCACAGCTCGGTGATCGAATAATCGTCGCGATCGACGCTGGGCAGCGGTTCGGCGGAGGCGGCGACCTGGGTCATGACAGTTGAGGCTAAATACCGTTTACGTGAACGTCAATCGGCACAAAGCGCGGTGCCGTTCGCACTGCGCAGGGTCCGCGCCTCGGCAACCGAGGCGCTGATCCGTTCGACATTCAGCGCCGAGAGCGTAGCCCGGCCGGTGCAGAAGGCATTGCAGGTGGAGGGCAATGTCGCGGGGAACTGGATGGCATCGCCGTCGAACCGCGCGGTAAAGCGACATGCACCGAGCGTCAGCTTCAACGCCGCACCCGATCGCTCCATGGTGCCGATGGCGGTGCAGCCCTGCCCCTCGCCATAATCCAGCATCACGCCGACCCGGCGGGCCGGACCCGTGCCGGCCGGCAGGATGCACATGCGATCCGTGTCCCGCGACCAGATACCGTCCAGCGGCGCAGCCGCCGGATCGGCGACCAGCCCGGCGGCGATGCTCGCCGCTTCCAGCCTTTCGCCCGCCTTGTCGTCCCCGCCCTCCCCCGCTTGCCCACAGGCGGCCAGCAGCAACAGGGACGCCAGCGCACTCGCCCGCCGGATCACGCGACCGGTGCCAGCCCGTCGCCCTCGATCCGACGATAGAAGCAACTGCGCGCGCCGGTGTGACACGCCGGACCAGCCGGATCGCAGATCAACCAGATCGCGTCCTGGTCGCAGTCGATCCGCATCTCGACCACGCGCAGCACATTGTTAGAGCTTTCGCCCTTCTTCCAAAGCCGCCCACGGCTGCGCGACCAGAAATGCGCGTCGCCGGTCGTTCGCGTGGCCTCCAGCGCCTCGGCATTCATATGCGCCACCATCAGCAACTCGCCGGACGTCCGATCGGTCACGATCGCGGTCAGCAAGCCATGGGCGTCGAATTTGGGGTCGAGCGTCAGCCCGGTGTCGCGGTGGTCGGCCATGCGGCGGGGTTAGAACGGAATGGCGTCGAAGTCATCCGCTACGAAAGATGACGCCCCTCCATCACCCGTGACCGCGAATCGCCTCGATCAATTCCGACTTGCGCATCTTCGACCGGCCCGCGATCCCGATCTTGCGCGCCTCGGCCATCAGATCGTCCTTGGTGCGATCCTCCAGACGGGTCGAATTATGCTCCAGCGTGCCCTTTGCCCTGGCATTGGCGATACGGGCCGCTTTTTCCTTGGATTGGCCCTGCTTGCGCAGCTCCTCATACAGGGCGTCATCCTTGATCTGGGCGCCGTGGTCGCGTGCCATGTGACATCTCCTGCTTTCGGCTGCGAAACGCGGTCTTGCCGAAAATGATCCCGCCAACGATGACAAACAGGCGACAAACGCGGACGACGTTCCTATATGCGCCCCGTCTGCCCCTTAGTTGCGAACGTTGCGAGCGCCTCTCCCATGCTGACCACCAACCCCTTCGACGACGACAAACTCCGCGAGGAGTGCGGTATTTTCGGTGTGACCGGCGCCGATGGCGCGGCGGCGCTGACCGCACTCGGCCTGCATGCGCTCCAGCATCGCGGGCAGGAAGCGGCGGGCATCACCAGCTTCGACGGCACGCTGTTCCATACCCACCGCGCGATGGGGCATGTCGCGGGCAATTTCGACCGTGACGACGTGATCCGTGGCCTGCCGGGCGACGTCGCCTGCGGCCATGTCCGCTATTCGACGACCGGCGACACCTCGCTGCGCAACGTCCAGCCGCTTTATGCCGATCTGTCGACCGGCGGCTTCGCCATCGCGCATAACGGCAATATTTCCAATGCGATGAAGCTGCGTCGCGAACTCGTGCGTCGCGGTTCGATCTTCCAGTCGACCAGCGATACCGAGACGATCATCCATCTGGTCGCGACCTCCAACTACCGCACGCTGCTCGACCGCTTCATCGACGCGCTGAAGCAGGTCGAGGGCGGCTATGCGCTGATCGTGATGACGCCCGAGGGCATGATCGCGTGCCGCGACCCGCTGGGCATCCGTCCGCTGGTCATGGGTCGCCTGGACGGCGCGGTGATCTTCGCATCGGAGACGGTGGCGCTCGACGTGTGCGGCGCGACCTTCGAACGCGCGGTCGAGCCGGGCGAGCTGGTCATCGTGCAGGGCACCGAGATTCGCTCGATCCGTCCCTTCCAGGCGGTCGATCCGCGCCCCTGCATCTTCGAATGGGTCTATTTCAGCCGCCCCGATTCGATCGCAGGCGACCAGTCGGTCTATTCGGTGCGCAAGGAGATCGGCGCACAGCTGGCCCATGAGTCGCCGGTCGAGGCCGATCTGGTCATCCCGGTCCCCGATTCGGGCGTCCCCGCCGCAATCGGCTATGCGCAGGCCTCGGGCATTCCGTTCGAGCTGGGCATCATCCGCTCGCACTATGTCGGCCGGACCTTCATCCAGCCGGGCGACAAGGTTCGCCATCTTGGCGTCAAGCTGAAGCACAATGCCAATCGCGCGCTGATCCAGGGCAAGCGGATCATCCTGGTCGACGATTCGATCGTGCGCGGCACCACCAGCCTGAAGATCGTGCAGATGATGCGTGAAGCGGGCGCGGCCGAAGTGCATATGCGCATCGCCTCCCCGCCGACGCGCCATTCCTGCTTCTACGGCGTCGACACGCCGGAGCGTGCCAAGCTGCTCGCGGCCAAGCTGGACCTTGGCGGCATGACCGACTTCATCCATGCCGACAGCCTGTCCTTCGTGTCGATCGAGGGGCTGTACAAGGCGCTGAACGCCTCGCGTGGCGACAAGCCCAGCTATTGCGACGCCTGCTTCACCGGCGATTATCCGACGACGCTGACCGACCATGACGAAACCGCGTCGGTCGACCAGTTCGCGATGCTGGCCGAGCGGGTCGCCTGATGGCGGGTGCGCTCGACGGCAAGCTGGCGCTCGTCACGGGTGCCAGCCGGGGGATCGGCGCGGCGACCGCCATCACGCTGGGCGCGGCGGGCGCGCATGTCGTGCTGACCGCACGTACCCCCAAGGGATTGGAGGAGGTCGAGGAGACGATCTTCAACGCCGGGGGATCGGCTACCATCGCGCCGCTCGACCTGGCCGAGAATGAGGCGATCGGGCGGCTTGCGACGGCGATCGGCGAGCGCTGGAAGGCGCTCGACGTGCTGGTCCTGAACGCCGGGATGCTGGGTTCGCTGGCCGCCGTGCCCGCGATCGACGCCAAGGAATTTGCGCGCGTGCTGACCCTGAACGTCAGCGCGCAGGCGGCGATGATCGCGGCCTTCGACCCGATGCTGCGCCGTTCGAAGGCTGCGCGGGTGATCGGCGTCACCTCCTCGGTCGGGCGCAAGCCGCGGGCTTATTGGGGGGCTTACGGCGCGTCCAAGGCGGCCTTCGAGACGCTGCTCGGCGCTTATGGTGACGAGACGTCCGAGATCAGCGCGATCCGTACCGCCATCGTCGACCCCGGCGCGACGCGGACGCAGATGCGGGCCAAGGCCTATCCGGGGGAAGATCCGGCTTCGGTGAAGGCGCCCGAGGTGGTGGCGGAGCGGATCCTGGCGCTGGCGATCAAGGGGTTCGAGCCCGGGCATTTCGAACGGGTTGGGCTGTAAAAGGGCGTCGGGGCGTGGCCTTCGACTTCGCTCAGGCTGAGCGGAGCTTGGGGTAAAGACCTTCTTCAACCTCCGTTCGGGCTGAGCGAAGTCGAAGGCCAAGGGATACCCTCACCGCCCAATCCTACCGCAACGTCGCGATGATCCCCGCCATCTCGAACACCGTCCCTTGCGCATCGAGTGACAGCCCGCGCGCCGCCCCCGCAAGGTCCTGCGAAGCGGCATAGGCATCGAGCGCCACCTTCAACCCCGGCCCCGAACGCCCCCGCGCACGGCCCGCGATAAAGGCAGGGACGCGATCCAGAAACGCCTCGTACCGCGCCTGCGACGCCTTGCCCGCCAGCGACTTGGCCAGCTTCACCCGCTCGGCGTTGCCGGGATCGCCCGTCTCCGCGATCCGCGCAATGGCGCTATCCAGCCCGGCGATGTTGAGCCCGGCAAACCGCAACGCCCGGCCCGGCGCACCGTCCGCCACCGCGACCAGCGAGGTGATCTCGTTCTCATCCGCTTCGGGCAGCTGCTGGCGCAGCACGCGCGCGACATCGGCGTCGGACAGCCGCTCGAACCGCAGCAACCGGCAGCGCGAGCGGATCGTCGGCAGCAACCGTCCCGGCGCATGGCTGACCAGCAGGAAGACCGTGCCCGCTGGCGGCTCTTCCAGATTCTTCAGCAGCGCATTGGCCCCGCCGCGCTCCAGATCGTCGATCGCGTCGATCAGGACGACCCGCGCCGGACCCATGGCGGGCGCGGTCGCGAACATCGGTTGCAGCGTGCGGACCTGCGCGATGGTGATCGACCGCGCGAGGTCCTGATCCGGTTTCTCGGCATCCTTGGGCAGCCGCGCCATCACCCGGAAATCGGGATGCGACCCCGCCGCCATCAGCCTGGCGGCCGGATGATCCTCCGGCACGGCCAGCCCGGGCGGCAAGGCCCCCGCCCCGCTCGCCCGCGCCAGCAGCCGCGTGGCCGCCGCGCGCGCGAAACTGGCCTTGCCCACGCCCTCCGGTCCGGCGATCAGCCAGGCATGGTGCAGCTTGGCTCCGCCCAGCGCGGCGGCAAAGGCGGCCTGTGCTGCATCATTGCCGACCGGCAGCATGGTCAGGCGATCAACCGAAGAACGAGGTCAGCCCGGCCCAGGCGCGACCGAAAAAGCCCGCTTCGTTGACATCCTTGTCCGCGACCAGCGGCAGGCGCTGGGCGGGCATGTCGGGCGAGGTGACGACCAGATCGGCGATATGCTGGCCTGCCTTGATCGGCGCCTTGATCGGCCCCTGATAGACGACCTTGCCGCTGATCGCGGGGTCCAGTCCGGCGGGCAGCGTCACGGTCAGCTGGCGCGGCGCGACCAGGCCGACCTTGCTCGACGATCCCATCTGGACCTCGGCATCGGCGACCTTCTTGCCCTTGGCGACGACCGGCTTGGCCTGCCACGCGCGGAAGCCCCAGTTCATGAACTTGACCGACTCCTCGGCACGCGCGTTGGAGCTGTTCAGGCCCGCCATCACCATCACCAGACGGCGACCATTCTGCTCGGCCGAGCCGGTGAAGCCGTAACCCGCCTCTTCGGTATGGCCCGTCTTCAGGCCATCGGCACCCGCGACGCGGCCCAGCAGCGGATCGCGGTTCGCCTGGGTGATCGCGTTGCCGCCCATGGTCTTGCCCCATGAGAAATCGCGGCGCGAATAGAATTGCTTGTAGAGCTGCGGGAAGTCCTGGATCGTGTGCTCGGCCAGGTCGGCCAGGTCACGCGCGGTGACATAGGTCACGCCGCCGTCCGGCCAGCCGTTCGACGTACCGAAATGGCTGTTGTTCAGGCCGATCTGCTTGGCGGTGCGGTTCATCCGCTCGGTGAAATTCTGCTCGGTGCCCGCGATATGCTCGGCCAGCACGACGCACGCGTCGTTGCCCGACAGGGTGACGATGCCGTAGAGGAGGTTGGCGACGCTGACCTGCTCGTTCGGCGACAGGAACATGGTCGAACCCGCCTGCGGCCCGTGCCACTTCTTCCACGTCTCCGGCTGCACCGTGACCATGTCGGTCAGCTTCAGCTGGCCCTTCTTGACGAGGTCGAAGGCGACATAGACCGTCATCATCTTCGCCATCGAGGCGGGCGGCATCCGGCGATCGGCATCGCGCTGGAACAGGATCGCGCCCGAGGACAGGTCCTTCATGAAGGCGACCGGCGCGGGCGTGTCGAACTGCGGCGCGGCGGCAACCGAGGGGGTGACCATCGCGACCAGGGCGAGCGGGGCGGCAAAAGATGCGTACAGGGTCTTCATGGGTGTTCCGTGACCAAAGGGAGCCGACAGGTCAATCCTGATGCAGGATGCGGGCGTCGTCATAACCCGCCTCGGCCGCCGCGTCACGCAGCGCTTTGGCGGAATCGGCATTCAGTCCGGCGCGCTCCACCCGCCAGACGCGACCGGCCGGGATCGCGCGGGCGGCGAAGCGCAGGGCCAGCGCCTGGGCACGCGCATGGCTGGAAAAACTGGCGATCTGGACACGGTAGCGGGCCTGGGGGTCGAGCGCGATCGGGCGCGCGACCGGCGGAACGGCACTCGCCCCCGCCAGGATCAGGCCCGGCCGGTCGCCGCCCGGCGACAGCGCGCGCACCCGGATATGCGCGACGGCGCGCCGGTTCGTACCCAGCAGCTTGGCCGCGCCCAGCGACAGATCCGCCACCCGGTCGGCCCGCCCCGGCCCGCGATCCCCGACGCGCGCGACGATCGCCCGCCCGGTATCGACATCCGTCACCTCGACCATCGATTCGAGCGGCAAGGTGCGGTGTGCGATCATCACGTCGTCGGGATCGAAGCGCTTGCCCGTCGCGGTGCGCCGCCCGGCCAGCTCATGCCCGTACCAGCTCGCCTGGCCGGTGGCGTCATATTTGCCGTAGCGCACCGGCGGCGCGTCCTCGGCGGGGGCAGCCGTGACCGGCGTGGCGAATGCCAGCGCCAGCAGCGCGATCGCCTCAGCCCGCAATCGCATCGGCCAGCAACCCCACCGAGAGCGCGTAGAAGTTCGAGCAATTGTAATCCAGGATGACCCGGTAATTGCCGGTCAGCAGATAAGCCGTTGCCCCCTGCCCGTCCGGCTCCATCAGCGTCGCCAGCACCTGATCGTTCGGCCAAGCCGCACCCTGCGGCACGATGCCCATCGCGCGCCACTCGGCGATCGTCCGCCAGCCGCTATGCCGCTCGAACACGCGCGGGCAGCGCGGGCTGACCAGCCGGTTGCGCACCATCGAACGGTCGAACCCGGCGGGCACGGTCACCGCAAAGCCCCAGGGCTGGCCTGCGCGCCACCCGGCATTGACGAAATAATTGCCGATCGAGGCCAGCGTATCCGCCTCGCTGTTCCAGATATCGGCGCGCCCGTCGCCATCGCCGTCCCGCGCGAGCCGCAGATAGATGGAGGGCAGGAATTGCGGATTGCCGGTCGCTCCGGCCCAGCTGCCCTTCAGCTGGTCGCGGGTCACGCCGCGGTCCATCATCTTCAGCGCGGCGATGAACTCGCCCTCGAACAGAGGCCGCCGCCGTCCCTCATAGGCCAGGCTCGCCAGCGAGCGGAGCAGGTCGAAATTGCCGGTATAGGCGCCGTAATTCGTCTCATGCCCCCAGATCGCGACCATGATCGATTCGGGCACGCCCGTCTCGCGCTCGATCCGCGACAGGCGCGGGCGCTGCGCCAGATATTTGGTCCGCCCCCGCCCGATGCGCGCGGCATCGACATGCGCCGCCTTATAAGGGGCAAAGGGGCTGAACCCGCTATTGGCCGGGCCGCCCGGCTGGCGCCGGTCCAGCTCGATCACACGCGAATTCAGCGTCAGCGTCGGCAGCACGGAGTCCAGCGTCGCGCGGCTGACTCCTTGCGCCATCGCGGTGCCGCGCACCTGTTGCAGATAGGTCTGAAACCCGGCCTCGTCCTGCGCGCAGGCGGGTGCCGCGCTGACCGAAGCCGCAAAGATCGACACGATGGCGAGGCGCTTCAGGCGCCGGGTAATGTCCCCCCACATGGATGCCTATGTGCCATAGCCGCGCCGAAGCCGGAACCTCGCACCACCGCAAGGCGGGCACGTCCAGCCGCGCGGCGCGCCCTCAAATCGACAGTGGATTCGGCCAGCGGCTTGGCGTAGAGGCCCCTTCCACCGCGACCCCGGAAGAGTGGCCGAGCGGTTTAAGGCACCGGTCTTGAAAACCGGCGATGGTGCAAGCCATCCGTGGGTTCGAATCCCACCTCTTCCGCCATCGCAATATACAAGCCATTGAAATCCTTGCTTTATTCAATGGATTTCGCTCCCCACCCAACATTTCGACCACCTTTGCATGTTGGGCTGACGTGTGCTGTATCGTGTCTGCAAAAGGGGATTTACAATGGCTTCCGTACCGCCGCGCCGCAGGGTCCGCAGATCACCCCCGCCCGCCCAGATAACGGGCGTCGGCGTCGAGCAGCTTTTCGGCAAATATACCTACGACCACATTCCAATAAATGCGGACAGCGCAAACCAAGGTCGTGTCTCCGTCATATATGGAGACAATGGCACCGGAAAAACAACAATTCTCCGCCTCTTGTATGCCGCGCTTTCAACAGAGAGGCACAGAGGCCTTCGAACATTTATTGCAAAGACTCCGTTGAAAAAATTTTCTATATTTTTTTCTGATGGTAGCTCTATTGACATATTAAAACCGGAGCTAGTTGGATCATACTCTGTAACTTTCAACTTGCCTAATGAAACAGTTGTTATTGGTATAAGCGCTAACGCCGATGATGCGGTCAAATTTCAAGAAGATGTTGTTAAGCTCGAATATTATCTCGGCCGCCTAAATCTTGACGTTTTGTTTGTAGATCACAACAGAGTTGTGCAGTCTACATACGCATTTCTTTCGGACATGCAGGCTTCTGCCAGTAACATACAATTGCTAGCCGAAGCAGAGCAATACGCGCTCAATTATGAAGTGCGCCATCGCGTGGGCGGACGCAGACTCAAGGAGGATGACCTCCAATTCCCGCTACCGCAGGTTGTTGGAGCACTTGAAAATACCTTTCGCTCAATGGCCTACCGACAAGGCGCGGTTGGCGATCAAGGCGCAGCGGCAGTTTACAGTGAAATTGTCAAATCCATAACTAAAGACCGGCGACGCGCTGACGTTGCAGGTCCGGCCAAACCTATTGACATAGTTGCCACGCTGGAAAGCCTAAAAACCACGACAGAATCTTTTATAAAACATGGCCTTCTGTCTGAATACCCGTTTGACGGTCTTATATCTGCCTATAGCAATGCCTCACGGTCAAAGAAGCAGCAGATTGAAACGGTTCTGGCACCGTTTCTTGATTCTATCGAACGCCGACTAAGTGCGTTGGATCAAGTTCACAAAAGAATTACGATTTTTGAAACGGAGTTGTCGAAGTACCTCCCAAACAAATTAGTCTATTTTAACATGCTTGAAGGCCTCGTAATATCTGATGGCACCGACACGCTAAAGTTGGACTCCCTTTCCTCCGGGGAGCGGCAGCTCATATTTCTACTATGTTCGGCCGCAATTTCCAGAGACAAAAGAAGTCTAATCCTGATTGACGAACCAGAGCTTTCACTTAACTATAAGTGGCAGAGAATGATTGCAGGATCACTTGCAAGCATATCGGCTGGCGGTCAGACTCAATATATTCTGGCTTCCCATTCTATTGAAATTATTACTCGCTACGTTGGCTCTTCTTTTGAATTGGCTTCGTCATGATATCCAGAACCGCTGATGAATGGGTTACTGTCGCTAAGATTTCCAAAAACATTAAACACCTCTTTGTTGAGGGAGAAAGTGATGCGAGATTGCTCTCTCACGTTTATGGATACCCTGATGATGTTGATCTTAGGGTTGCCAGAGAGATCGAACGGCCAGACATTCAAAGCCACCCCCTTTGCGGTGGCTTCAAACTACGACTTGTCGATCTAGCAAAGTCGGCGTCGGACGCAAATATTGCCAATCTTAAGTGCTTAGTAGATTCAGATTTCGAGAATTTATCTCCCTACGTGCAGAGAAATGCCAATCTGTTTTTAACCAAGTATGCAAACTTACCGGTTTCAACACTACAATATGAATGGACGAAGGCATTTCTTCTTAAGGCCTACGGCTTTGTACTAAAAGATGCAACGTGGGCCTTCATTGTTGACACTTTACACTTTTGCTTTGTAGCTCGATATTTTTCGGCACGATCTGAAAATCCAAACTCTGCACCGGATATGAGCAAATGTGTTGATTATGCGAAAGGTTTATTTTCATTTAATCAAGTCAAGTACTGCTCCCAGTTCTTTGATTTGAATATCAAATCGACCTCCCCAATCATTAAAAAGATAAAAGATGAAATAGATACTATAAATGATGATGCACGGCGATACATAAATTCAAACGATACGTTCGACATTTTGCATGCCATTCTCCGCGCATCTAAGCTTATTGGTGGAGGCGTCAGCCGAGATGCCGTACGCCAAAGCTTCTTAGGAGCTGCTGATGATGACAGCCTGTTAGAGGGGACGATGGATGCGTCTCAATGGGCTAACCCAGGAGTTTGCAAATGAAATAAATGCGTGTTGTATACGATCGGTTTCGATACATCTCCCTAGGACGTAACGTATAATAGGGAATCGACTTTACGATACACTGGCGATATATGAGCTAGGTATTCGATACAGGAGTCGGTCTCATGGTGCGTACGTTCCTCTACTGCCGCGTCTCGACCGCAGACCAATCAACCGACAATCAGGTAAGCGAGGTCGAAGCCGCAGGCTTTAAGGTGGAGCCGCGCCGTATCGTCGTTGAAACCGTGTCAGGCTCTGTTCCCGCTATGGAGCGCAAGGGCTTCGCGAAGCTGCTCGACCGTATGGAAACTGGCGACGTGCTACTCGTGACCAAGCTCGACCGCCTAGGTCGAAACGCTATGGACCTTCGCTCCACCGTGGATCGGTTGTCAGATGAAGGAATACGGGTTCATTGCCTCGCGCTCGGGGGCGTCGACCTGACTTCCCCCGCAGGCCGCATGACGATGCAGGTTATCGCCGCCGTTGCCGAGTTCGAGCGTGATCTACTCATTGAGCGCACCCAAGCGGGCCTTAAGAGAGCTAAGGCGCAAGGAAAGGCCCTGGGAAGGCCGCAGAGTCTCAATGCGCCCCAACAGGAGGAAATCCTTGCCGCACGAAAGGAAGGCGTCTCATTGGGCGTTTTAGCGGCTAAATACGGCGTATCTCGCGCTGCCATCCAGCGCGTCGAGAAGCGGGCGCAAGGCGTTAATTAAGGCGATGGGCGCAATAACGCAGTTTCATTGAAAAAGCGATCGCGCACCATGCGCCTCGTGAGATGGCTGATTGTTATTGCCCAGGAAGCAGACCGGCTCTTTCGCAAAGGTAACTGTTAAGCTCTTTTCCTGGCGAGTCTATGGATAGATGTTTTATAACGTTGTTTTCTATTACGGCGGAGAAGGCCATCTTTCCTGAATAACCCCCCATTCTATTTTTGGAATTTACATATCCGCAAGTCACCCATCCAAGGACGCGCTTTTCAAACAAGTCAGGCTTCCAAGAAGCATGCACAAATAGAGATGACCACTTATATTCAGCCGAGTGGGGATCAATAAGGCGGTCTGTTATCGCTTCTTCAATTGTCACTCGCCATTTTTCCCATACCTTCTTTTCATCTTCGGCAGGCTTTATTGGGTCTTCTTTGAAGACGTAAGGGATACCCTGCCGCCAAGAAAAGTAAGCCGTAGCCGCGCCTTCCCAATTGGTTACGCCATTCGACGTGTGGTCGCGGATTATATCCGACATTTTTTGACGCTGGACCTCTGTCGTGGCCTGTGCACCCCAAGCGGTATGCAGTCGGTTTGCATACTTATTATCGATCGCTGCGCATGCAGGAGAGCCGCAAGTTTGCATGACCGATTGAGCAGCGCAAGGAAGTGCGGCTAGGAGCACCGCACTTGCAAGGACCATTGCCTTCTTAATCTGCAAAGAAAATGAGCGCATGAAACCTCCCTGAAATATGGAGGCTTACCCGACCATGAGCCGGGTGTGGTTACCTCGCACTAGGACAAGGCCCGCCGCTTTTGGGACGAGTCCTTGGACAGCACGACGGCACCCGGCCGAAAGCGTATCTCGACCGGACCTAGTGTCAGCGGGGTAACCAGCCCCACGCTTGGTTTTTTGCCAAAGCGCATGAGGGGAATGCCTCAATCAATTGGATTGATCAAGATGGAAACAGACGAAGTCCTACATACAAATAAAATGCTGCTAAAACTAGTACCTCCCCTGGGCTCCTGTGCCAATGTTACCTCACACCAATAATTCCTAAATGCTAACTCGAAAATATAGCGTATAGAGAATCGGCCATAGAAGCCCGTACAGCGATTTTGTTGGCTCGTTGCACGATATTACTTGCCTAACCCGGAATCGTGCTGTACGGGGCTCTAATGGCAATATGAAGGAGATTTGCAAATAGGATAAGAATGAGTAAAGTTTTAATCGGACATGCAACCATGAGAGAAATGGTTGATAGGGTGGAACCCGACACCTTTATTACGCTAAGCGTGAAGCAATCCCTGCCCGCAGTCTTGGGGCCTCACTTCGTAGGCAATCATGAGCGGTATGACAGGGTAATGGCGCAAACCTTGAAGAAGGTTGGCGAGAAGATTTACGGTAGACGTAAATCACGTCGCAAGGGCCATCTCATAAAAAATATTAGCACCCTAGAGCGGGGCGAAGATGGTCGCTGGCACATACATTGTTGCCTAAAACGGCCCGATCATGTTAGTATTGAACAATTCAAAGAGACATTCCTAAAATGCTGGGAAAAATCTCGATGGTATATGCGCAAACATGACTTTCAAGAAATTGATGGTAACGCGGCATATTATATAATGAAGACCGGACAGGATAGTATCCTAGTAGAATCGCTACATTTTTGATTATTTGCGCTCAACGGCGAGCCCCTTCAAACGCGATATCTGCTCTCGGTTTTCAACCTCACGTACATTTTGGACGTTTTACAAGCCAGCCCTAGAAAGCTGTACTTGTCTTTATTTGTGTCTGAATAAGAAAGATAAATATAAAATAACTTGGATATAAAATTTTACAAATGTTATATGAAAGTTAACTCTATAACATGAAATTCAATAAAAACGTTAAAATTATTAAACAAAATATAATCCTTCATATTACCAGCCTTTATTCGACGGAATTGCCATCTCCCGGCTTTCAAGCCAGCTTTCCAGATCGGACATACGCCAACCAACTGCACGTGGACCTGGCTGGATCGGACGAGGAAATAGGTCTCGATCCATCGCGGCATAGATGGAGCTACGGCTTAAGCCGACCATCTTTTCCACGGCAGGACGACGAAGAATTTGAGTATTCATTTTGGCTCTCCAAAAACCTGATGAACACTCGAAATCCCATTTTTCAAACAGCGTCAATGGGCTGATTTTGCTTGATAATTTACATGCTTTAAACAAAATTACCTATGATGACGAAAACAAAAATCGTCCCTTCAATCGCCTGAAACATCAGCGCTTTTTGAGGGCGCTTTTGAAATGTAGTCAGACCAATCCGCCATTAAAATTTTTCGCTTATCCAGCAGATCGGATCGATTATAGGCAGCTTCGACCTTGTCTTTCTGCTTATGGGCCATAGCGAATTCCGCCACCTCCCTGGGGTGATTCGCAACCTCTCCCGCCCAAACCCTAAGCTGCTACGGAACCCATGGGGCACGGCGTCGATACCCTGCTCCCTGACAAGCTTGGATAGCGTCATATCCGATAAGACCTTTCCTCGAAGGCTAGGAAACACGAGGTCGCAATCATCCCGCCTCAAAGCCTTGGCTCTTTCTAGGATGGCCATCGACTGTTGAGTTAAAGGGACCCGATGATCCCGCTTCATTTTGGTCCTGCTTCCAGGCACGACCCATACCCGGTCATCAAGGTTTATCTCTGACCACATCGCGCCCCGAACCTCCCCAGACCGGCACACCGTATGAAGGAGGAACTCGAAAGCGAGCTTAGTCGCGTCCAAAGCGCAACTTTCAGATATTTTCTTAATCGCGAAATAAACCTCACGATAATGCAAGGCTTTCATATGATTTACGATTGAAGTATCTTGCTTAGGTAAAGCCTGCTTTATGTTCGAAGTCGGATCATCGCTTCTATATCCCTGGGCTACACCCCATTTCAACACGGTACCTATACGCTGTTTTACGCGCCTAGCTGTCTCTGGCTTGGAAAGCCAAATGGGTATAAGAGCATCAAAAACATCCCTACTATCTATTTTATCTATGCGCTTATTGCCAATAACCGGGACCGCATACTTCTCTAACGTTGCAAGCCACTGCTTTTGATGTTTTTCACTACGCCAAGTTGTTTCATGATGGCCATGCACAATAGATACGGCTTTTTCGAACGTAGGAATGGTCTGTGAACGCCTTTTAGCGGCAAGAGGGTCTTCACCTGCCCTGGCAAGCTTTCGCTGCTCTAGCGCCTTCTCTCGGGCTTCTTTCAAGCTAACAAGCGCAACAGACCCTAGGCCCAAGTCTCGACGCTTACCGTGAATGACGATGCGTTGAATCCAGCGCTTAGCCCCGGATGCATCGACTTTCAGGTATAAACCCTGCCCGTCATTATAAAGGCCCGGCTCTTTCGCTGCCCTGACGGCGGCGGCGGTTAGGCGGTTATCCTGATGGCGACCAGTTGGCTTCGTTCCTGACATAGCCCCACATACCGTACCACATTCAAAAAGCGAATAGCCTCGCATATGCTGGAACGTGCTGGAACCTATTGTTTAAATAGTCAAAAGAAACAGCATGTTATAGAATTTTATGGAACTTGCTGGAACTACCTATGGAAGACACCTCTTCCGCCATCCGACGCTCGCGTCGATGCGCTTTCGGGCTTGATGAACCCTATCGCCGTTCGCCCGTTAAGAACCCACGCAATTTCAGGTAACTGGCTTTCCGCCATCGCCTGCGACATTGCCGGGAGAATGATCGCATGGCGAAGATGACGCTGCCTGAGCTGGCGAAGAAGATGGCCAGGCTCGATTTCGCGATGCTCGCGACGCAGAGCGCGTCCGGGGCGATGACGGCACGGCCGATGAGCAACAATGGCGATGTCGATTATGACGGCGACAGCTATTTCTTTGCCTATGCCCAGTCGCGCAAGGTCGCCGAGATCCAGGCCCAGCCGCTGGTGACGCTCAGCTATACCGGAGCGGTCGGTATGCTGGGTGGGCCGCCCCTGTTCGTCGCGATCGAGGGGCGCGCCGCGCTGATCCAGGACCGTGCGCAGTTCGCGGCGCACTGGACCAAGGATCTGGACCATTATTTCCCCGATGGCATCGACACGCCGGGCGTGGTGATGATCCGGGTCCATGCCGAGCGCATCCGCTATTGGAACGGCGAGGACGAGGGCGAGATCGCCGCCTGAACCCTTCCCTTGTCTTTCGTGAAGGACATCGACATGAGCGATTACGAAACCTCGCGGCGCGGCGTCCTGGGCGGGGCGGCGTTGGGGTTGGCGGCAACGGCCGCGCCGGGCACGGCGATGGCGCAAGCGGGTGGCGACGGCGTGCCCAGCCTGCGCGATCCGCGCTCGGCCTATACCCGCACGCCCTTCCCCGAGCAGCGCCAGCCTTGGCCCGCGCTCGCCAGCAAGATGACGCCGCGCCCCGATCATGGCGAGACCAGCTATCGCGGATCGGGCAAGCTGACGGGTCGCAAGGCACTGCTGACCGGCGGGGACAGCGGCATCGGGCGCGCCGCCGCCATCGCCTTTGCGCGTGAAGGGGCCGATGTCGCGATCAATTATCACCCCAGCGAGCAACCCGATGCGCGCGAGGTCGCCGACCTGATCCGTCAGGCGGGGCGCAAGGCGGTGCTGCTGCCCGCCAACATCCGCACGCAAAAGGCCTGCGAGGAGGTGGTGCGCAAGGCGATCGCGCAGCTCGGCGGGCTCGACCTGCTGGTCAACAATGCCGCCTATCAACAGTCCAAGGCGGACATCATGGAGATCAGCGACGAACAGTTCGTCCGCACCTTTGAGACGAACGTCTATCACGTCTTCCGCTTTTCCAAGGCGGCGATCCCGTCGATGCCGCCAGGATCGGTCATCATCAACACCATCTCGCAGAACAGCTATGATCCGGGCGAGGACCTGATCGACTATGCATCGACCAAGGCGGCGATCCAGAATTTGACCCGCGGCATGGCCAAGCAGCTGGCGAAGAAGGGTATCCGCGTCAACGCGGTGTCGCCCGGCCCGATCTGGACCCCGCTTCAGGTCGCGGGCGGGCAGTTGCCGGGCAAGATGCACGAGTTCGGCCAGGACACCTCGCTCGGCCGCGCAGGGCAGCCCGCCGAACTGGCCTCGCTCTATGTCGCTCTGGCGAGCGGCGAGGCGACCTTCTCCACCGGCACCGCCGTCGGCGCGCATGGCGGCAAGGGCTTTCCATAAGCAGGGATCATGACGCGAAGTTCATGTTATGATCCTTGACTTGGGGGCGGTGAAGGGTGCTCCATCGGGCGTAAACTCCCGATTGCAGGATCATCATGAAGCGCTTTGCTTTTGCCGTCGCCCTCCTCGCCTCCTCCGCCGCCATTGCCCAGACGGGTCTGTTGCCTGGCGTCGACAAGGCGCTGATCGACCCCAGCGTCAAACCCGGCGACAATTTCAACGACTATGCCAATGGGACGTGGATCAAGACCGCGCAGATTCCGGCGGATCGCTCCTCGATCGGCGTCGGGCTAGACGTGTCGCTGCGGGCCGAGGCGCGCACCGCCGCGATCATCAAGGGGGCTGCATCGGCCAAGGGCGCGCCCGGCAGCGATGAGCAGCGGATCGCCGATTATTATACCGCCTATACCGACACGGCCGGGATCGAGGCGCGCGGGCTGAAGCCGATCCAGGGCGACCTCGCCGCCATTGCCGCGATCAAGGACAAAAGCGACCTGTCACGCGCGATCGGCGCGGCGATGCGGTCGGACACCGATCCGTTCAACAACAATAACTACGCCAGCACCAACGACCTGTTCGGCCTGTTCGTCAGCCAGGACCTGAACCACCCGACCCGCAACGTGCCCTATCTGATGCAGGGCGGGCTCGGCCTGCCCGACCGGGATTATTATCTGTCGGACAAGCCGGAGATGGCGGAAATCCGCACCGCCTACCGCGCCTATCTGACCCAGTTGATGACGCTGGCCGGGCTGTCCGATCCGCAAGGAAGGGCCGACCGGGTCTTCGCGCTGGAGATGAAGATCGCCGCCGCGCAGACCGACATCATCGCCAGCCAGGACGCGCATAAGGGCGACAATCCCTGGACCCGCGCCGATTTCGACGCCAAGGCGCCGGGCATCGACTGGAACGCCTTCTGGACCGCATCGGGCGTACCCGCCAGCCAGCGCGACTTCATCGCATGGCAGCCCGACGCGATCACCAAGCTGTCGGCGCTGGTCGCCAGCGAGCCGCTGCAGAGCTGGCAGGACTGGCTGGCCTTCCACAGCATCAACCAGGTGACCAGTTCGCTGCCCAAGGCGATCGACGATGCGTCGTTCGGCTTTTACGGCCGTACGCTGAACGGCACGCCCGCGCAGCAGCCGCGCCAGAAGCGGGGTATCTCCGCCGTCAACGGCGCGCTGGGCGAAGCGGTCGGCAAGATCTACGCCGCACGCTATTTCCCGGCCTCGTCCAAGGTCGAGATCCAGAAGATGGTGAAGAACATCGTCGCCGCCTTCGACCGGCGCATCGCCGCGCTCGACTGGATGGCGCCCGCGACCAAGAAGGAAGCGCGCGCCAAGCTGGCGGTGCTGAAGGTCGGCGTCGGCTATCCCGACCATTGGTGGAATTATCCGAAGTTCGAGGTTCGCGCCGACGACCCCGTCGGCAATGCCCAGCGCGCCAAATTGTCCCTCTATCGCTATCACCTGACCAAGCTGGGCAAGCCAGTCGATCGCGGCGAGTGGTGGATGACGCCGCAGACGGTGAACGCGGTCAACCTGCCGCTCCAGAACGCGCTGAACTTCCCCGCCGCGATCCTCGAGAGCCCCTATTTCGACCCGAAGTTCGACGCGGCGGCCAATTACGGCGCGATCGGATCGGTGATCGGGCATGAGATCAGCCACAGCTTCGACAATCTGGGGTCCGATTTCGACTCCACCGGCCGCCTGCACAATTGGTGGACGCCGTCTGACCTCAAGCGCTTCGAGGGAGCCGGTCAGGCGCTGGTCGCGCAGTACAGCGCCTATGAGGCATTGCCGGGCCTTCATCTGAACGGCGAGCAGGAACTGGGCGAGAATATCGCCGACGTCGCCGGGCTGACCGCCTCCTATGAGGCGTACAAGGCCTCACTGGGCGGCAAGCCCGCGCCCGTGATCGACGGGCTGACCGGCGACCAGCGCTTCTTCCTGGCCTTTGCGCAGAGCTGGCGGACCAAGATGCGCGAAAAGGCGCTGCGCGCGCGGATCGCGACCGATGTCCACGCGCCGGCCCCGTGGCGCGTGCTGACCGTGCGCAACCTCGACGCCTGGTACGGCCCGTTCAAGGTGCAGCCGGGCCAGAAGCTGTACCTGACCCCGGAACAGCGCGTCCACGTCTGGTAAGTCTTTTCTCATGCTCCCCTCTCCCCTGGACAGGGGAGAGGGTTAGCGGAGCTTGCCAGCCTGCTGGCTAGCGCAGCTTGGGTGAGGGGTCGAGCGAGCCGGAGGCTCGCGCGCTCGGCTAGCGAGCGCAGCACCCCTCACCCAGCTCCGACTAAGCCTTTGCTTTCGCAAAGACCAAGTCTGCGCAACCCTCTCCCCTCTGAGAGGGGCGAGGGAACATAAATGACGAACATCGTTCGAATGGGCGGCATTCGATCATCGCGTTGGCCAACCATCCGTCACCACCAAGCCAACCTTATCGCCCCCCAAGGAAGCCTTGCGCCCCAATTCCCAGCATCGGTGTAGAGATACGAGCAACAAGTCTCATCTTGATAAGAATAGGGGGAATGATCCTATGCGCACCGCGCGATCCATGCTGCTTGGCGGCACCATGTTGCTGAGCCCGCTGCTGGCGGCACCCGCCCTGGCCCAGAGCACGACCGAGCCGACCGCCCAGACCGAGGCCGAACCCGCCGCCGCCCCGGCGCAGAACGACATCGTCGTCACCGGCACCCGGGCACAGGGGCGCAGCCGCCTCGACTCCGTGTCGCCGGTCGACGTGCTGAGCGGCAACGCCCTGCGCGCGCAGGGAACGACCGAGCTGGCCCAGGCGCTGTCAAGCGTCGCCCCCTCGATCGACTTCCCGCGTCAGGCGGCGGTGGACGGCACCGATGCGATCCGCCCCGCCACGTTGCGCGGCCTGTCGCCCGACCAGACGCTGGTGCTCATCAACGGCACGCGCGCGCATACCTCCGCGTTGCTCAACATCAACGGCTCGATCGGACGCGGTGCGGCAGCGGTCGACCTGAACACCATCCCCACCGTCGCGCTCGACCGGGTAGAAGTGCTACGCGACGGCGCGTCGGCGCAATATGGCTCGGACGCGATTGCGGGCGTGGTCAATCTGCGACTGCGCGAGGCCCGCTCGGGCGGCGGGGCGAACGTGACCTTCGGCACCTTCGCCACCCAATATGACGCCGCGCGCACCTCGCGCTCGGTCCGCGACGGCGAGTCCGTGACGATCAGCGGCTGGAAGGGCTTCGGCCTGGGCAGCGACGGCTTCCTCACCCTGTCGGGCGAATATGTCGCGCGCCAGCCGACCAACCGCGCCGATATCGACCCGCGCGGCCCCGCGCCCTTGCGCATCCGCGCCCGTTTCGGCGATCCGCAGATCGAGCAGGGCACGGTGTACCTCAACGCCGCGCTGCCGCTCGCCGACAGCGGCTGGACCGCCTACGCCAATGGCGGTTTCCAGCAGCGCAGCAGCGAAAGCGCGGCCTTCCCGCGTGTCGCGGGCGCGAACAACGTAAATGCCGAGGCGGTACGGGGCCTGTATCCCGACGGCTTCCTGCCGCTAATCGGCACCACTTCGCGCGACTATAACGCGACCGGCGGCGTGCGCGGGACGATCGGCGACTGGAATGCCGACCTGACCGTCAGCTATGGCCGCAACACGATCGACTTCGCGACGCTGAATTCGGCCAATTCGACCTATGGCAATGCGACGCTGCGCAACTTCGACGATGGTCGCCTCACCTATGACCAGCTCGTCACCGGGCTGGACCTGTCGCGCGAATATACGCTGGGCGCGGCGGTCTTCAATGTCGCGGCGGGGGCCGAATATCGGCGCGAAGGCTTCAAGATCGATGCGGGCCAGCCCGAAAGCTACAACCGCGCGCCCGGCGCGGCGGCCAACCTGGCCTCGGGCGCGCAGGGCTTTGTCGGCTTCCGGCCCGAAAACCAGGTCGATGCGCATCGCAGCAACGGCAGCCTGTACCTGGATGTCGAGGCCAAGCTGTGGGATCGCCTGACCCTGGGCGCGGCGGTGCGGGGCGAGAGCTATTCGGACTTCGGCGAGACGGCGACCGCCAAATTCTCGGCCCGGTATGACGTGGCCCCGTGGCTGGCCTTCCGGGGTACGCTGTCGACCGGCTTCCGCGCGCCGTCGCTGCAACAGCAATATTATACCTCGACCCAGACGCTGGTGACCAACGGCACCATCCTGGAGACCGGCCTCTATCCGGTCGACAGCCCCCTTGCCCGCAGACTGGGCGCGCTGCCACTGGAGCCGGAGAAGTCGCGCAACTATTCGCTGGGCACGGTCGTGCGCTTCGGCGGGTTCAGCCTGACCGTCGACGGCTATCGCATCCGCATCCGCAACCAGATCGTGCTGTCGGAGAATATCCAGTCCTCAGCCAGCACCCAGGTTGGCGACCTGCTGTCCCCCTTCGGGGTGCAGGCCGCGCGCTTCTTCATCAACGGCGTCCAGACCACGACCAAGGGCCTCGACATCGTCGCGGCCTATAACTGGCGCAGCGAGACGCTCGGCAATTTCAACCTGAGCGCGGCGGCGAACATCAACGACCTGTCGGTCGATCGCGTGCCGACCTCGACCGCGGCGCTGAACCCCGCGCCCAGCCTGTTCGGCCGCAATCGCATCCTGACCATCGAGCAGGGCACGCCGCGCACCAAGATCGTCGGCTCGGTGGACTGGACCCGCCAGGCGGTCGGCGCAACGCTTCGCGCGGTGCATTATGGCGATGTGCTGCAACCCGGATCGGTCGTCGCCAACGACCTCTATACGGGTGCGCGCACCATCGTCGATCTCGAGGGGCGCTATCGCTTCAACGACAATGTGTCGTTCGCCCTGGGCGCATCGAACCTGTTCGACGTCTATCCCCGCACGACGCCCGCCGCGCTCAACAACAATGGCGTGACGGCATTCCCCTATTACTCGCCCTTCGGCTTCAACGGGCGGCAGCTTTACGGCCGGTTGAACCTGACCTGGTAAGGCCCGCCAATTCCTCCCCATCGTCAGATGGGGAGGGGGACCGCGCTCGAAGAGCGTGGTGGAGGGGCACGGGCACCGGCCCCTCCACCACCGCTGCGCGGCGGTCCCCCTCCCCAAGCGAGCTTGGGGAGGATTTTGATCAGCGGGTCAATTGCGCTTGAAACGCCTGCATGGTGCATAGCCCTATGACGCCGCGCGCCTTGCACCCCGCGATCGGCAGCACCGCCACGTAAGGCGCCTCCACCGCCGGATCGGCCAGCGTGCGAATCTGCTCGATAGTCTGCGACCGATACAGCGCGCGGACATAGGCTTGGCCCCGCGTATCGACCAAGCGCTCCAGCACGATGGCCCCGCCCGGCGCGGGATCGTCCGCGGCCAGCCCCGGCACCTTCCAATGCAGGTCGAGCAATCCACCCAGGCTCGCGATATTGGTGTCGTGACCCGAGATCATGGTCACGACCGGCCCCTTGCCCCGCGCCAGCCCCTGAACCACCAGCGGCGCGATCCCCGCCATATTCGCCTTGGCGACATAGCGCGGCCGGGCGAGAAGACGGAACTCCTCCGCATGGAACACGCCCAGCCGCTCGATATCGGCGGGAGTCGCACGCCCCCAGCCCACCTCAGCCATCGGCTTGCCTTCGGCATATTCGAGCAGCAGGATTTGCGCCGCCGTCGACGCCCGGTCGACCGCGCCCGTCAGCTTGGGCCGCTTGCCGGGTTTGGCCGGGGCCAGTCCGGTCGGCTTCTGCCGCACGCCGCAGTTCAGCGAAGCGGGCGCGCAGAGGATCGCGTCCAGCCGCGCCAGTTCGGGCGCCAGCCGCGTGTCGAGCGCCGCCA
>NZ_MQUI01000027.1:0-50574 GCF_001970915.1 Sphingomonas sp. Sph1(2015) | reverse complement strand
AGCCTACTTCTGTCATGCTCGCGACGAGCGGTTTCGGTCCAGCCCATGTGCTCTCCAAGGTCTTCGCAAAACCCGGTGAATCACAACTGACTGAAATCGCTCAACCTAATTTTCGGTCGGGTTCTAACCAGCGGCATAAGTACAACGTGGATGTGTGGCGTGTATTCGTCGAGGTGGAGCACCATCTGCACGATGGTCACTTTCCGCCAGATCTTGATAGCAGCCAGATAGGCGCGGGCAACCCAATGCCACAGGCGCCGGTTTCGCTCCGCTTCGTCACCCTGCGCGAAATACTCGTGTGACGCGGTCAGGATTACCTCATGGGCGATGACGCCGTTGGCCCGAAGAGCTTGCGGATCGAGCCCGCGCGAGCACAATTCGTGTTGCGCGTCCTGAACCAGGCTTGCCGAGCCCCTGAGGAAAAAGGGCTCCGGTGCCGCCGGATCGCAATGGGGCAGTTCCTCTGTCCGCGCGTTATGCCTTTGGACAGACGCCATCCGCTTCCACGACTTAATAGGACCGCGATTGTCGAACGTCAGAACGCCATAGTGCTTTGCCATGCCACATACCCCGTTGTGGCAATATGGTCGCTGACGGCGCCGGAATATGCCATACCCCCCTCAGCGACTTGACGAAATAAATTTGAGGCCACCCAATTCGCTAAGCCTAGTAGCGAATCTGACGTCATGCCTTGATACTTTTCGCCAAACGGACGCCAACGCCGCCAGTTGTCGATTTTTGGTCGGTATCGATCAGAGCCACCCCAGCGCCTGTGAAAGCTCCAGACATTGCATGGAGCGAGATGTCGGCAATCGGGCTTCCGCCCTCATAGCGGCGCACTGTGGCGACCCCGATGCCAGCGTGGTCAGCAAGTTCTTGAGCGGACCAACCTAGGAGGGATCGCGCGGCCCGGCACTGCTCAACGGTCATCATGTGATATTTATTAGATCACTTTTGAGTTGATTGCCAGAATTACTGGTGATATGAAAACTATCAGTAGGCTGAGGCGGAGAATCCTACCTCTCCGCCCCGGCCTGACCACAAACGATCACGGAAGGATCGAAAATGGCTTATTCCTCCATATCCTCTCGCATGCGTCCGGCCAAGCAGCGCTGGGAGGCCGGCCAACTCGTCAATGTCGGCTTCATCAAAGGCCTCGTCGTCAAGGCGCGCGTCCTGACCCCCGGTGACGGGCGTCCTGACATCTGGGCGCTGTGGCAGCCCTCGACTAACCGCTTCTATCAGTTCCAGCCGCATCTGGGCCTGACGCGGGTCGAGACCCTCGCTCAAGCGATGGAGGCCTGATCATGGCATTGAGCAAGATCACTTCGCGCGTGGTTGATATGGCCCGCCTGCATCTGCGCACCGGGAACCCCGGCGCCTATGCCCGTTCGCTGGCAGGTGAACACCGCGCCACCAATGCCCGTCAGCAGCGTGCGATCGAAGCTGTCATCGCGGCCGACGCCTGCGAGCGCCTTTTCACCCGGCACCCGTCGAACGGCTGCCTGATGGCGCGGGAAGGCTGACCGATGGCCGATCCCCGCACCACTGCAATCGGCGGCCTTTTGCAGGACGCCTTGAACTTATCGCTGGCGACCGTCCGCGCGATCGACGCCATGGATTCGTTTGGCCATCTACCGGCTGACCCGCGTCTTCACGACGCACACAACGACGGGGCGACCCTGCTTCATCAGCTTCAGCTGCGTCTGCATGCCATCGAGGCAGAGATTTCCAGCATCTCGCAGGAGCAGAGCGCATGACCAGCGCCCCTCAGCAGCCAGGCCTGCGCTCGTTCATCGTCTATGACCGCGTACCTGCGGGCCTCGCGGCATATCCTATCACGGACGACCGCAACGCACCCCATCTCCACATGGGGGACTTCGCTATCATCGATCCGTCCGACACCGATCCGTGTGAAGGCGAGCTGTTTCTGATGGAGTGGCGTTCTTCGCCTGGGCATTACAGCGTCAACGAGACGTTCTTCAGGCCCGGCATCACGGGCTGGTGCGTCGGCCCTGTTGCGCAGCCTGAATGGGTCAAGGAAGCGATCGCTGCTGGCGCGCAGCCAGCTCGTTGGTGCGACTTCGGATATAAGACCGAGGCTCTGCGCGAACGTCTCATGGGCCGCATCGTCGGTCTTTTTCAGTCGACTTATTCCGAGCCGATGGAGGCAGGACAATGACCACGGAAACCACCCGTCGCGCCCTGTTCGGGAGCGCTGGCCTCGTCGCGCTCGCCGCCGCCGTCCCGGCTGTCGCTGGTGCGCGGCACGACCTCGCACCAAACAACGGGGTGAACCCACGACTGCTCCATACCATCGTTCTGCGGGATCGCGCAGAAGCCGAATGCGACCGCTTCGACGAGGAAGTGGAAATGCCTGCACGCAAGGCTTGCACCGCCGAAAAGGCAGCGCTCCCGGTCGAGGAAGCCCCGCCCCATCGCGAGGTGGCCACGACCTATGTGAACTTGTTCGGTGAACCCGTCCGCTTGAGCACGGCACGGGCCAGCTCGGTCGCGTCTGCCCGCCAGATGGTCCGAGACCCCAAGCCCAGCGACATGGACTATCCCGAATGGCGTCAGGCGCGTCTGGAACTTGTTGCCCTTGCTGATGAGCGTGATGCTATCGTCGCAGCACAGACCGCGCGTCGGGAGGCCCGCGAAGCCGAGATTGTCGAGCGTCATCAGGTCGCTCGCCTTGCTGCTCGGTCGTCGACGCTTGCCGATCGATCCTATGCCCTGCGCAGCGCGGCCATAGCGATGCCCGCAAGCAGCATGGCCGACATCCTGACCAAGCTCGAATTTGTCGATCGGGTCGGGTGCGAGGGCGACCCGGACTTCGTGTTGGCGTCCATCACGGCGGATGTCCGCCGCCTGACTGGGGAAGCATGATCATGGCGCGGTTATCAAAAGCTGTCCTGGCATCAGGAAATGTTGTTGCCCTGCCGACTGCTGCCCCCCGCAAGGTCGTGAACTCTCGGTTTGCTGAACAGCGACAAGCATCGCTGGCAGCACGTAAGAACGGCCTCTTTTCTGGACGATACCAGCATCATCAGGAGCGTGAAGCTAACCGATTGGCGGCCGAGCTGTCCGCAATCTCTCAAACCCCCGAATTGCTAATTGTCTCGGCCATCCTTCGCTCATTAGAGCCCGCCTTGATCGGCAAGATACTGGAGCAACTGGCGCCCGGCGTGGTGGCGGGCAGCGCCGCACATCGCCAAGCCGTCGCGACCGTTCAGGCGAGCAATCTAAACCTTGGCCAGCAGTTTGACCTCATGCGAGCTTTTGCCCGCCTCCGGGGGGAGGATGACTGACATGGCCACCCTTATCTACCCCGCCCCGTTCAACCCCACTGCCTGGCTCCATAGCCTCGTCCAGATCGGCGGCGGCTATGCGTTGACGTCCGACCGCAAGCTGTGGCTGGTCATTCAGGACTGCCCCTCCGATGACCTGACGCCGCTCACGGCACAGATCGTCGGGCATCCTGACCGGGCTGAAGCGGTGCGTCAGACCATCGAACAGCGGCACTACGGGGAGGCGGCATGATGGGACATGCAGCTGTCACCCCGCCACTCAGCGCCAACCGCGCGATGCCCTGGCGCCGATCGCGCCGCCGTCCCTGGCATCGGCTGGACCGGGTCGCATCACCTCACGCAGTGCTAGCCACCATCCCTTCCCTGCCCCGTGCCGAACTGGCGCGGATCACCGAACGGCTGATTGATCGCATGGACGAGCTGGACGGTGATACGGACCTCGAGCCCGAGGATCTGGAAGAAGACGACCCCACGGAGGCGGATGACGTTCACTCCTGAACCGATCACGCCGCCGGTCCCGTCCCGGCGCATGGAACACAGGCCCGTCGCTCGCGATCGTCGAGCGGCGGGCTCTCCGCGTGTGCATCGCTTCCGGGATAGCCTGGCGCTGTCCGAGAGATTCGTGGACGCGGATTGGTGGCTGCCACTTTACCGACGCGCCTTCCCGACGATGGTGTCAGCGGTGGCCGTGCGGGAAGATGGATGGGCGCAGCGAGGCGGGATAGACCGGCTGCTCACCCTGTCCTGCGGGCGGACCTATACCGTCGACGAGAAGGTGCGGATGCACGACTGGCCCGATGTCCTGCTGGAGCGTTGGTCGGACGAAGCGCGCCGGGTGCCGGGGTGGATTCAGAAGCCCTTGGCCGCGGACTTCATCGGGTACGCCTATGCCCCTGCCGGGATGTGCTTGTTACTGCCTGTCGTGCCTCTCCAGCGTGCCTGGCGGCAGCATGGGCGGAAGTGGATCAACCTCTACGGGACGCGGTCAGCGCAGAACCCCGGCTATGTGTCGGTGGGGGTGCCGGTGCCGCGTCATGTGTTGATGCAGGCGATCGTTGAGGCGATGTTTGTAAGCTAGCCAAGTCGGCTAACACGGCTTGTTTTCGTCATCCCGTTCATCGATTGTTCCATCCCCGCGAATCGATGAGAGAGACGTAGATGGTCGAGTTAGAGCCTGTGACGTTGCAGGAGGATGAGGGGACTGGAGACCGTTTCCTTGTCTACAGCACGGACAAGGGGCTTCGACTCGACATCCGCTATGAAGGCGATGCGCTGTGGATGACGCAGGCGCAGGTGGCGGGCCTCTTTGGCGTCGACCGATCGGTGATCACCAAACACATTGCGAACATCTACGCCGAGGGCGAGCTTGATGCACCGTCAACAAGTGCAAAAATCGCACAAGTTCGGCAGGAGGGGGCGAGACAGGTTGAGCGCCAGATTGAGCACTACACCTTAGATGTGGTGATCTCGGTCGGGTACCGCGTGTCGTCGGCTCAGGCGACTCTCTTTCGGCGATGGGCGACTGATAAGCTGGTTCAATTCGCGACGAAGGGGTTCGTGATCGATGCCGTGCGGCTCAAGCAGCCGGAAAACGTCGATCGAATCGCTGAGCTCCGCGAGATCATCCGCGACATTCGGTCCGACGAGGCTAACGTATATCGTGAATTGCGCAAAATTTGTGCGATGTGCCAAGATTATGACGGCGAGTCTGAGGGTTGGCGCGACTTCTATCGTACCACGCAGGCAAAGATTGTCTACGCGGTAACCTCTCATACGCCGGCCGAACTAATTAAAGACCGAGCAAATTCCAATCGTCCTGACATGGGCCTCACGAATTGGCCTCACGATAATATTCGTAAGAACGATGTAGTGGTATCAAAGAATTATTTAGGCGATGCGGAGATAAAGGAGCTTAACCGGCTCACTACCATTTTGCTTGATATATTCGAGGATCAGGCAGACATAGGTCGCCTTGTCATGATGCGAGATGCGAAGCAGCTGCTTGATCGGCAACTCCAATCCCTTGGACGGGTGGTGCTCTCTTCGGGTGGCCGAGTTTCCATGACCGATGCGAAGCGACACGCAGAGCAGCAGTACGGCCTCTACGACACCAAACGGAAGGTTGAGCGGCAAGCTGAGGCAGATCGAGTGATTGCTGCTCTTCGGAGTGAGGAGAAAGCTTTGCCGAGCGGGCGACGTCGTAGCTAGCAGCGACGCGGCATGATTCTGGGGGCGACCGAGACGACGCGCGACTATTCTGGTCTAATCGCCGTGGGCGGCTTACTCATCGCGTTCGTGCTGGCGAAGAGCAGGTGACCGGGCTGAGTTATGCCGAGAGCGGAGCGCCGCTGCCGCACGACGCGGCACCTGCGTCACGGCGTGCCCATTTAGGCGATCATCGAGGCGATGGTGGTCGTGTAAGGTAGGCGTTTTGTGGGCTTCAGGCCGGGATTCGAGGCTTCTCGCTCGGCCCGGCAAATCCCCGCTTTTCATCCAGCGCTTGACGCCATTTACCGTCCAAAACGTATTCGCAGCCCATCCGTTCGGCTAAGCGGCTGGCAGTGCGGGAAACCTCATGGACAACCAGAAGCGTCCGCTGATCCGTGTTAGCCATGAAACGTCTCCCCTAAATCCGCTTGCCTTCGATGCCTGAACCGCGTTCTTTTCGCCAGCAAAGAATGCGGGGAGGTTTCGAATGTCAGTCGAGTCGAGTGCCATACGCTATCCAGAACTCGTGATTGGCATCGCAGGTCCCATCGGCATCGATATCGACGAAATATCTCGTACGATTGAACACTCGTTGGATGCCGTTGACTACAAGACCGTAACAATTCGTATCACAGATGAAATTAAGGACGAGGCGACCGAGGTCCCAATTCCGGTTAACCCAGATTACGAAGCTCTTATGAAATACAAGATGGATCATGCGAGTGCCGTATGTCGCGTCAATCACGCCCCCGACACTTTAATGAGAATGGCTATACGAGCCATTATAAATTATCGAGCAACCGCTAGTAGTGATGATGAACTTAATGACGGCTCGAGATTCGCGAGTTCTCCGGATAATTCCCGTACGTTCAAAGTTTTACCGAAGACAGCCTATATAATTAGGCAGCTTAAGCGTCCCGAAGAAGTCGAATTGCTGCGTAGAGTTTACGGTAGTCAGTTTATACTGATATCGGCATATGGATCAGCGGAAAGCCGGAAGAGAATTATTGAAACAAAATTAAAACGCAGCCTGCAGCTCGATGTTTTGGATCATGTCATCAGTGCCAAAGCGGACGGCCTTATGTTTCGGGACATGAATGAAGATGGCGATGCGCATGGCCAGCATCTTCGCGAGACATTTCATCTAGCCGACGTTTTTATTGATGGGATCAATAAGGCCGAAATGGACGCTAAGACCGTCCGCTTTGTCGAAGCGCTTTTCGGCCGAAATGACATTGCTCCGACGAAGGCAGAGTATGGGATGTATGCCGCGAAGTCAGCGTCGCTTCGGTCTAGCGATCTTTCGAGGCAGGTTGGTGCGGCAATTTTCACCAACGAAGGTGAGCTTATAACTCAGGGGTGTAATGAAGTGCCGAAGGCGTTCGGCGGTACATATTGGGACGGTGAAGATCCCGATCATCGTGACGTTAAGCTCGGGCATGACCCAAATGATGTTTTGAAACGTGAGGTGATTAGGGATTTTCTCGAGCGTTTAGATCGTGCGGAATTGCTATCAGAAAAAGCAAGGGCGTATGGAAGCTCTGCGCAGATCGTAGACGCGCTTATAAAAAAATCTCCTGTAGATGATTCACCTATTGGAACTGGAGCATTGCACGGGGCTTCCGTGACAGATTTAACAGAGTACGGGCGAGTCGTGCATGCTGAAATGTGTGCGATTTGTGATGCCGCCCGACTTGGGAGACCTGTTAAGGGCGCAACACTATACTGCACCACATTTCCTTGCCACAATTGTACTAAACATGTCTTAGCGTCTGGGATCGCAAAAGTAATTTATATGGAGCCTTACCCAAAAAGTAAGGCGAAGGAGCTACATGAACATGAGATAGAGATTGAGAGAGAAAGCATGACTAGAGTCTCGTTCATGCCATTTTTGGGAATCTCGCCATTTCGTTATCGAGATATATTTCAAAAAGGGAAAAGAAAGAAAGACGGCGTTGCTCTGTCTTGGTATAATCAAGGGCCTAGGCCGATGATCGATGTCCCGGCTCCAACCTATTTGGATTTAGAGGCGTTTGAGGTCGCTCAACTTATAGGTCACATGCAGCGCCCAACCGCAGCGGAGGCAGTAGAACCACCGGTTGCGCCATCAAAAAGTTGGTGGCGCTTTGGACCTAATAAGTCGGGTGAGTGACAGGATGGCGAAATCTATCTTATACCGACTGACGGGGTAAAAAGTGCCAACTGATCCAACCGCATTGTTTAATCTTTCGGTGGCCGTTCAGGTTTCGATTGTCAGTGGTTACCTCGCATACCTGATCGCATATACCGGCATCCGGCAGCATCACACTGCGGCAGATACCGTGCTGAAGTCGTTCGCGTTTGGCCTATTTGCGACCGCGATCATGAAGTGGGGTTATCAGCATCCCGTTTTCACACCCCTGGTAGCGCTTTCCCTGAGCCTCGTAGCGGGCATTTGCTGGCGATTATTTGGAATGGCGGCTTGGCAATCGGTTATGCGCAACTCGCGGGTCAGCTGGTCAGACGACATACCAACGGCGTGGCTATCAATTACGGCGACCGATACGAGGTACAGGCCGTCCCAAGTGGTGATCGACGTCGAAGGTGGGCGGACGCTGATGTGTGACGATACCCGCCCTTACGCCGATGCTCCGCACGGCCCCTGCATTTTTGGCGCTGATGGCGGCGTAGCATTCTATGTCACGTCCGAATTTCGTGACGGGGAATGGATTGATCATCAGGACGTCCGTCACCCAACGCAGGGCGACAAAATCACATACATTCCTGCCTCAGCAGTAAAGCGCGTAGAGATCCGCTATTGGACCGAGGCTAACGGGCGGGCTTCGCCGGGGGCGGTGGAGACGACGGAGCCGGCGGGGGAGGCAACGGCCTAGACGTATCCGGGATGTAAGTCGGTCGCTGACCCACGCTTATCGCCTGGGCTTAGCTGGCTGCTCACCTGACCCGGTCGTGGGTGGGGGCGCTGGCCGGGTGCTTGCCTCATCCCGGGCAGCATCAGTTCGCGGAGATAAGGGGCGCGCACTACGCTGCTCGAGTGAGCCGATATTTCCTTTATTTTCGTACGGCATAAATCCCCTTTCCGACTGTTGGTTTGCATCCTGCCTGCAAAACAGGGAGACCGCTCATCCGCGACGCGGTTTCGACGGCGGCGGCGCAGCAGCTGACAAAGGTGGAGCAGCTGGTCGGGCTGAGAATTGACCGAGACCTGCGTCGCATGGCGGAGCAGGTGGCCGTGCGCTATTACCAGTGCGAGATGAAGGCGCCTTTTCGGACATCAATGTCTCCTCCATCTGGAGACTATGCCTCGCCATCCCCGGAGTCGAGTATCTGAACCCGCCGCCAACAGCTTCTAATGAACTTGCTGTGAGGGAACGGGTAGGGGAGCGCTCCGGCAACGAGGAGGACTAACCCTCTGTAAAATCATACTTTTCATGGAGAGAGATGGTGCGCTTACAGGACTCACAATTGTTCATGCAGACCGCAGAAAAGCTTAGCTTTTGGCCAGCATTTTAATCCGTGGCCCCTGCGTGGCCCACACCAAATTCGGTCCCTTTTTTGGCGTCGAACCAATGCCGGCTGGAACACCGTGCATTGTTCTTCGACCTAATGAGAGTGGCGATTCGGCGTGCCTTCCCCTTTCGTCGCCCGGCTACCAGCTAACTCGGAAAAGCAGCCAGCTTGCCGTCAATCTCAAGGTCGGAAACGGATGCCCAGAAGAGCTTGATCGCTGGGCAGCTAAGCGGTTGATTTCGCAGTAAAATCATAGACTTGTGAAGTCGCCAAAGGCATCATCAGCACGATCTGAATCCGTGGAAAAGGCTGGACTTGGATGGACGTTCTACTCAAGCCCGGCTCGAGCGATGCCCGATCCTAGACCATGCGCGCGCGAGGATCTCCATGCGTCGAGTAATGGCCTCAATCTTTATGACTGAGCCAAGCGCATGGTATATCCATGGCATAAAATCCAATGTCGGTTGGGCCGGGCTGGATTGTCCGAAATACGGCTACAAATTTCGGACAAGTGAGAGACCGCATCCAGACCTGAACGACGCAAATGACGGGAGTGGAGCACGTGGCTGAAATCCATGACGCGCTGAATTATCCCTACATCCGAGTCCGCGACGTCGACTGGTTGAAGAGCACTCTGCTGCTCTTTCCTCACGTTGCTCGCATACGGCCCTACGATGCCCCCGAGGACGACCCAGAGATCGATGTCTTCGCGCACACTATCGGTGCGAGGGATGAAGCTCTCCTGTGCTCGATACATCCCCACGACATCCCGCCTCATCTTCAGGAGGATCTCCTCGATCACGTGCAGGCAGCACTTTCTCGGGAAGGCAAGGCGCTGCGCCGCCGTTTCGGCAGATCCGCGACACAACTGGAGCTAGAGGGCCGCGGATTTGAAGGCGACATTTGGGCAAGGCGCATGCGCGGAACCACGCAGGTGCACCACGAAAAGTTCGCGCCGCGGCTTCTTCATGAGCTGCGCGAGAACGGACTCGCTTGGGAGCCGGACCAACCGGACTACGGGGGTTATGTTGAAATGCACCGCGTCATCGGTGACGCCGTGATGTCTGCGCTTGCTTTCGCTGCCGCCCAGGCTCGCGGAATGCGGCTCGTGACGGAATTCCCCGATCTCTACGCGCAGACCATTAAGCGCCCTATTGGCGACATCTTTTCGGGCGTCACCGCGAGGCCTATTCGCGAGCGGCCGTCGGTCCTCAGCCGCAAAGGCGAACTACTCGCAGAGGCGGTCATATTTCGACATTGCGATCTGTCGCGACTGGATGCCGGAAGCTTGGCGATGCTTAGCAAGGAGCACGAGGCTCTCTCGGACTTCCGGGACAGCGTGGAGGAATTCGCCAGAACCATCCCGACCGAGATGACGGACCCCAAAGTCATCTCGCAACACCTTACCGAGCGCGCCCAGTACGTGGTCGAGCGGTGGGAGGCGACTAAGCGGAACAGCCTGCCGTCCTTCCGAAAGATCTTCGGCGAAGAGGCCGGCGCGTCATTAAAGGACAGTTTGAAGGACGCGTTCAAGGACAGTGTCAAGGCGGCAGCCCCGGGGGCCATGATTGCCGCGGTGTCGCCCAAGCATATGCTCCTATGCGTTGGAGGTGGGCTAGCGATCGGCGTCGCATTCCGACTTTTCGAGCGGGCGGAGCGGCAAATGAACGATGCGCAGGCTCTCCGATATCTCAACGTCCTTCAGCGGCATGGCGTTGGCATCTTGGTGAGCGCCACTTAGCAAATAAGCCATCGGGCATTGCCGGCACGCAAGCCCAGAGCATGGCCGCGAGCAGGATCAAGGTCGGCCTCGTCCTCCGGGCTTCAGAGCGGCCGCCGGTTGACAGTGGTAACGTCTCCCGAACCAAGTATGAGATGAAGCTCTGCGGATCGCCGGCCGAGTTCGTCCGGCTCGACCGACCCCAGCCAGAACCACGGAAGCCGGCACGAGCACTGATGTCCAACGTCTTCCTCGCCAACTTCGTGCGCAACGAGCAGCGTGTCACGGCAACTGAGGCAATGGACATGGAAGGCACCGCAGACGTCGCACTTGCCGACCTTCTGCGGATAGGCGAGCAGCCTGACGCGACCGAGGGGATCATCGGCTTGGGCCGCTTTCATTTCCACTTGGGGAAAGCCATCCCAGAAGATCCTGCCGCCCTTGCATGGCCCAAGGCATTCCGGCCACTCCGTCGGGTCGAAATCCGCGATACGGTCGAGGGGGACCAAGCAAATGCGCACCGTGTCCTGAGCGCGCCGCAAGGCCGCATCGGAATGACCAGTCGGGCAGACGAGGTAGCCGTGCCGGGCATCGACATCGTCCATCATGCCGAGAAGCGTTTCCACGTCCTTGACGTGAATCTTTCGCTCGATCCGCTTCGCCTCGACGATCGATCGACGGAGGGCGTCGGGAGTATGCCGCGGCTCGATGAGAACATCGACCTGTCGCAGGACGCCACTCCGCGATCCCATGATGCGTGCATTAGGCGTGACGCACAGCCCTGTCGAAATCTGGTCGGCGAACAGTTGCGCGATCATGCGCTCATAGATCTTCCAGGCTTCCATCGATTCCCGTCGTCGCTCGTCGCAACGGACGCGAAATAGCCACGATCTGCAATACAGAATGTCGGCAGCTTCGGTCATAAGGGGGCATGTCGGAAATCCAGAAAGGCGATAGCGAGATCATCCGTCGCCGGGCGGCGCTCGAACGGGCGATAGCCGGGGGCCGCTCCGTTGGATGGCTTCATCGTCTCTGGAGCCGTTTCGTGAAGACGCGTGACGGCGACCGATGCCTGAACTGCGGGCAGAAAGACGGAATCCAAGCCCACCACGTGATGCGCCGGACGCTTGTGCCCTTCGCGGGGCTCGAGCTTGGAAATGGCATTTCGCTTTGTCGGCCGTGCCACAAGCTGGTGCATGCCATGTTCAACGGTCGCCCTAATCCGGCCTTGCCGATGGGTGCCGCCCAGGGAGACGATCAGGAAGAATGGTCATTCCTGTTCGGGATACTAATGGACGATGCGACGAAGCGCGGGCTTGTGCATGACGAGCTCTACTTCCTGAGCGATGAGCTGCTCCATTTCTCCGTCGCCTACCAGGGATACGAACCGCTACTCGAAGCAGTCGCGGATGGAGAGTTCAGCCGGCTTCGCTTCATGCACGAGATCTGGCGTGCCATGCCGGAGCACTTCTACGTCGACCTGGCTTCGGAACTCGGCGCGGAGCTGTTGGCCGCCGGGCAATGAACGCTGGCGACATCGGAACTTGCCCATTCGATGATGCCGCGTCATCATGGCACGACGTAAATTGGGGGCATTCCAGCGCAATCAGTAAGTGCGTGGGAGGCGAGTCAGTACCGGCGGCACCTGGCGTGGGCGGCGGACCCCTGTCTAGGACTTGGCAGGTACAGGATGGCAACGAGGACAACGATCCGAAAACCCGCCGCAAAGGCCCCTGCAAAGCCTGTCCTGAAGCATTTCAGGATCAGTACTGGCCTCAAGGACCTGATCGGGCGCGACCTCATCACCGACGACTTCGTCGCGGTCTTCGAACTCGTGAAGAACGCATTCGACGCACGTGCAAGGAAGGTCGTCGTCGCGTTCGAGGAGGATGCGATCGTTATATCTGACGACGGCAAGGGCATGAGCCGAGCCGACGTCCTCGAAAAATGGCTGTTCGTCGCCTATTCCGCGAAGCGGGATGGGACGGAGGATCAGGACTATCGCGACAAAATCGGCGAGGCGCGCAGGGTCTACGCGGGAGCAAAGGGAGTAGGCCGGTTCTCCTGCGATAGCCTTGGCGAAACCCTCCTTCTGTGTAGCCGCGCCCGTGGCCAGGAGATCCAGACCCTGGAGGTCGACTGGCGCGACTACGAGAAGGACCCGAAGAAGGAGTTTGCCAAAGTAGGCGTCAGGTTGGGCTCGGCCAACGTCTTCCCGCCCGAGGCGTATCATTCCCCGACGGGCCTTGGGACGAGCCTCGTCATCCGCCGCCTTCGATCCGAATGGGACCGGGAGAAGCTACTCGACCTTCGGCGGGCCCTCAGCAAGCTCATCAATCCCTTCTCGACCAAGGGCGACAAGTTCACGATCGAAATCGTCGCCGCGGCAGAGGCCGAGGAAGACGCGGAGATCGAGGCCCTCAACGCCGAGCGCGATCCCGAGGACCCCGCGGGCTTCGTCGTCAATGGGATTATCGAGAACTCGATCCTGAAGGCGCTCGCCGAGCGGACGACCGTCATTCGCGTGAAGGCCATCGAGAGTGGCGATCGGCTGGAGACGGAACTCGAGGACCGCGGGGACATCGTCTACAGGATACGAGAGGCAAATCCGTACAAGCACCTCAAGGACGCAGGGTTCTCTGCCGACGTTTACTACCTCAATCGCAGCGCGAAGGTGACGTTCACCCGCCGAATGGGCGTGAGATCGATCAACTTCGGTTCGATCTTTGCATTCCGGAACGGCTTCCGCGTGTTCCCGATAGGGAATGAGGACGACGATTTCTTCGGCCTCAACAAGCGGAAGCAACAGGGCCAGAGGCGCTTCCTTGGCACTCGCGAGCTGGTTGGACGGGTCGACGTCCTGGGGGTGCCCGGGTTCGACGAGGCCACCAGCAGGGCTGGCGGCTTCATCCAGACGAAGCACGTCGACCAGCTGGTCGAGGCCGTGGTGGACAAGTGCATCAAGCGGCTCGAGCGCTATGTCGTCGACATCTCCTGGAAGGATGACTTCGACAAGGATGAGGCCGGCACTTCCCGGATGCGCCTCGATGCGAGCAGTGCGAAGATTGCGCAGCTCGTCTCGCGCCTCGCGGCTACTGAAGGCGTGGAAGTCGTTCACTACAATCCTGACCTCGTGCGCATCGTGGACGAGCGCTCGGAGTCATTCCTAGATTCCTTCCGGGCGCTGGAGTTGCTCGCGGAGAAGACAGGCAACAAGAAGCTGCTGTCCAGCGTCGACGTCGCCCGCGCGCGCATCGAGGCGTTGCAAGTAGCCGAGGCCGAGGCCCGCGAGGCCGAGCAGCGTGCCGAGGCGCGCGCCTTGAAGGCGGAAGGCGAAGTAGCAACGCTGGAAGGCATGCTCGACGACGAGCGCGGCCGTAACAGCTTCCTTATGTCGGCCGCGGCCCTAGACAAGGACACGATCCTAAACCTTCATCACCAGATTGGCATTCACGCCGCCGCAATCCAGAACAGCATCAAGCTCATGTCGGGGAAGTTGCGACGTGCTGCCGAGGTCAAGAAGGAGGACGTGCTTGGCTTCCTCGAGTCCGTGTCCTTCCGAAACAGCCAGATCCTGACGGCAGCGCGTTTCGCAAGCCGCGGGGGCTACAAGGAGCAAGCGTCGTCCCGGAAGGACGACCTTGCTCAGTTCATCCGGGACTACACCGACGCAATCGCAAATTCGTGGGCACCCGCCGGCTTGAGCGCGACCGTCAAGGGAGCAGAGAAGGGGTTCGAGCGGACGTTCAAGCCGATCGAGGTGGGCATCATCGTGGACAACCTCGTATCAAACGCAGGCAAGGCGGAAGCATCCTCGCTCTTGCTGGCGCTGTCAGTCGAGAAGCGGGATGGCAAGCAGGTGCTCGTGATCGATGCGGCGGACGACGGCGTTGGCTGGAACAAGTCGCTGAAGCCGCTCGATTCAATGTTCGAGATGGGTGTCACGACGGGAAAGGCGGGATCGGGCCTTGGCCTTCACCATGTCCGGCAGGTCGTCGGCACGATGGGGGGGACAATCGAAGCGATGCCCGAACCGTATGACGACGCACACCCGGGAGCCCACATTCGCATCAGGCTGCCGGCATGAGGTTAGACTTCCGGCTTCTGGTCATCGACGACCAGCCTAGCGAGATCGAGGAGGCGATCGAGATGCTGCGCATGGAACTGGAGGACAAAGGCTTCCGGCTCGAGGTGGAGATTGCCAAGGATATTTCGGCCAAGGGAATCGACGAGTATTGCAAGTCCGAGGGACGGAACATCGATCTGGCCATCGTCGACTATAAGCTTGGCGAGGGCGACTTCGATGGCGCCCTCGCGGCGAGCACCGTCCGCCGCCGCCTGAAATACACCGACATCATCTTCTACTCGACAAGTCCACGGGACGAGCTTGCGGCCAGGATGGCCGAGCACCACGTCGATGGCGTGTTCATCGCCTCGCGAGCGAATGACCTCGACGACGTGCTGCGCGGCGTTGCCGACACGATCGTCGGCAAGGCGGTCGATCTCAACCACATGCGAGGCATCGCGATGGCCGAGGTGGCGGAGATGGACCTGCTAATGGAGGAAATACTCGCCAAGGCCTTTGCGTCAAAAAATGATGCCTTTGTCGCCAAGGGCCGGGAGCGCGTCGAAAAGCTCCTCGACAACGAACGGACAAACATTGCGGCGCTGGAGAAACTCATCGGTCGCAGCGACGTCGTCGGCATCGTGACCGACAACATGATCTTTGGATCAACCTACAAGTGGCAAGCAGTTTCCAAGCTCGGCGAGATGGCTCTCGACAAGAACCATGATGCCTGCAAGGTCTTCGCCGACTACGAGGCACAAGTCATAGCGAAGCGCAACTTGCTCGCACACGCCCGGGCAACGACGGACGACGGGAACAATGCCTCCTTGCGGGCCATTCGCCAAGGCAAGCCGGACGTTGAGATCGATGATGCGTGGATGGTCGAGTTCCGCGGCCAGCTAACACGGCAGCGCGATGCGCTACGGACGATCTGCGAGGCGATTCATGGCGCCTGCCCCGCCTAGCCAGTCCGAAGGACTCCAGCCAGACACTCGCCGATCTGCTCTGCTAGAAGCGGGGGAACGGCGTTGGCTACCTGCGTGAACCGAGGGATCTCGGTCCGCCGCGACAGGCCACCCGTCGTGTATTTACCCTTGAACGCGAACCAGTCGGGGAATGATTGGAGCCTCGCGTTCTCGCGCACGGTCAAGGTCCTTGGCTCACGGTAGTGCAACAAGTCCTCGGGCATGCTCGTGATGGTCGGCGCTGGCGCGAGCGGGTCGAGGACCCGAACCGCGATCTTCTTGAGCCCATGCTTGCGCCGCAGCTCTGGCGAGATCACCTGGTTCAGCCTGCCGTCCTCCCCGCTACTTCGGATAATATCCGCGAAGCGCGTGCTTATTTCCGGCGCATGCCTGGCGAGGCGTGTGTCGCTGGGCTGGCGACCGTACCCCTGTTGCATGGCGCGCTGGAACGCAGAGATCGGACCACCGTAGGCTATCGCCTTGTACCCAAAGGAATCGGGGCAATCGATGGTACCTGCCCTGCCGACCTCCAGGTCGGAAATGGCATCGCGCGATGTCGTGCCCAACGGCAAGCCCCTTGATGCCAGGAACCTGCTCGCGGTCCCCTTCAATCGCCTGAAGAAGGAGTCGACCGCTAGGCTAGCCGCGATGTCGCGGCGTATCCCGATCAGGAAGAACCGAGGCCTGGCCTGCGGGACGCCAAAGTCGCTGGCCACGAGGATCGTGTCCACGGTTTCGTAGGTAGTGGACAGCCGTTCCTTCAGTTCCGCCGCGAAGTTGCGGCCTTCGCCTGGCATCCCTCGCCCGAAGTCAGACGTGAATCCCCTGACGTTCTCGATGAGCACTGCCCGTGGTTGGATCTCGTCGACGATCGCGAGGTATTCCTCGAATAGTCGGTTGCGGGGGTCGTCGGCTTGTCGCCTCCCGGCATGCGAGAAACCCTGGCATGGCGGACCACCAGCGATCAGGTCGACGTTGCCACGCATCTGGTCGACAAAGTCGCGGCATTGCTCGCGGAACGCGGCGATGTCCCATGCTTGCTCAGCGACGCCTGCCGGCCATGTCATGCGCAGCGGCGCATCATCCACCAAGAAGTTCGCGCGATATGTCTCGAACGCGAACGTGTCCTTCTCGATCGCGACGCGGCATTCCCACCCCGCTCGCTTTAATCCAAGGCTAAGGCCGCCGCAGCCCGCGAAGGCGTCGATGAACGACAATGGCTTGTTGGCCGGACTAGCCATTCGAGCTGGCCCACCTTGGGTGCGCTAGGGCGCCCCTTCGCGGATCGACGCGGCAAGTTCCATGGCGCGCGCAGCAACCTTGCCCCGGGGTCCAAGCTCGCATTCCCATACCACGAGCACGCGCCAGCCCGTTGCTTGCAGCTCGCCAATGACGCGTGCGTCCCGCGAGACGTTTCGCTCGAACTTGTCGATCCAGAACTGCGTGTTTGACTTTGGCGTGGTGGCGACCTTGCAGCCCTCGTGGCGATGCCAGAAACAACCATGGACGAAAATCGCCGTCTTGTAGCGAGGAAGCACGATGTCGGGCTTGCCTGGCAACTTTCGATTGTCGAGGCGAAACCGGAAGCCGAGGGCGTGGAGCGCCTTCCGCAGCGCCACTTCTGGCGACGTGTCTCGAGACCTGATGCGAGACATCCGCTCGGAACGCTCCGCCGGGGTGAGGGTGTCGACCATCCACCCTGTCAGCCTTTCTGGTCCCGCTGGACCAACTCGAAGAATGGCAGCCCTCGGATGACCTCCCCCGGGACGTCGAAGGACTTGTACAAGCACTGGTGGTTCTGGAGGGACTTCACGCGCTCCGCCATTTCCGCAAGCGATCCGGTGAGCCCAAGCGCGGACAACTCGGCAGGAGTGACGTTGGGCACCTTGTGTACGAACCAAGTCAGGAGCGGATCCCGATAATCAGTTGCGTTGACCTTGAAGTGGCGGAGATATTGCGAGGCGAGGATGATGCCGACGCCAAACTCGCGTCCTTGCAGCAACAGCTTACGCAGCACGTCGAACTCGTAGCGCATGATATTGTCCGCCTCGTCGACCAACAGGTAGGAGTCGATCGCGCGGAGTTGGGGGGCGGTTCCCAGGAATGGCCGCTTCGGAATTCTGAGCATGTTCTCGTAGAATAGGTTGAGCATGACGGCGACGAGCATGTTCTTGCTGCGATCGTCCTGCCCAAGCGCGTCGAGGGAGATCACGACCACGCCGTCGAGAAATTGGTCGAAGGGGATGGTCGATCGCGTATCCTGCGCAAATACCTCCATGTCGACGAGGTCGTCTATGATGGCCATGATCGAGTCCGACTTGCCCTCCAGCATCTCGGAGTAGATGGAGTGGACGTCGTAGAGCGTCGGGGGCGAACCCGGCAGGGAAGCATCGTACGCGGCGCGCACGGCCTTCTTTAGCTTGTCGCGCTGCACCGGGCCGATGCCCGAGTAGATCTTGTCCAGCACGTCGGCGAAGAAGCGGTAGCGGTGCAACCAGGGGGCAGTCATCTCCTCCATCGTGCTGGTATCGAACAAGTTGATAGGCAGGCGCTCCGGCCGGACGACCCTCGCCCCGGTCGCTGCCACGAACTCGGGGCTGCTATAGTCCCGCTTGTAGTCGAAGATCAGGAAGCGGGGTCGGATGCCCCGGTTCGCCTCGGTCGATTCCGAAATCTGGAGGATCAGGGACTTCAACAGCTGCGTCTTGCCCGTGCCGAGATCGCCTACCACGCCCATGTTCAGGTGGTTGAGCCTCGTGTCGCCGATGTTGAGCGATACCTCTCGTGGTTGGAAGCCATCGACGGTCTTGCCGACCTCGAGTACGACGCCGTTGCTCGCATTTTCCTCCACCGGGGCGGGATGGGCCTTGGCGGGGAGTGCAAGCGCGTCCTCCTCCTCGATTTTGGGATTTTGTCCTACTTCCGGGGTTGCCGTGGACGCGCATGCCGCCCCAGCCGATGCTGGTAGCGACTCCGCCGGGGCGGGTGCCGATTCCCCCGCCGACGCAGGGGGCGCTTCGGTGGGCGGGGCCGCCATCGTCGGCAAGAGACCCCAGTCTCCAACCTTGGCGCGAACGCTGTCGTAGAAGGGCGCTGCGTCCCCGCCCACGATGCATCCAGCGTCCTGCATCCCGATCGTGATGGTCTCGTCGAAGCCGTCGCCATCGCGATCTCGCGCGCTGCTCCTAGGGCTATCGTCGACGATTATGAGCCTTCCGCGCGCGTCGATCGAGACCGGGCAATTCTCGGCCAGCACCGCCGCGGCAACTCGCTCGTGGAAGGTGGACCAGCGTTCCTGGTCGACGACGTCGGGATGCTGGCTGTAGACCCTCATGCCGAAGCCGACGAGGGAAAGGAGGAGGTGCTGGAATGCGAGAGACCACGCCCGCGGCTGCCCCTCATGGGGAAGCATCGACTCGAGAAGCCGGGACATGGTCTGGGCCTGCTCGAGCGCGTCGGCGACTTCGGTCGCTGGGAAGCTGGAGCCGGGCCGGCACTTCACCTCGATTGGCGTAAGGTGGATGCGCACCGATTCGCCGGACAGGCGGACCCCGATGACGAGGAGGTCTGGACGAGAGAGACTTGCCTCCTTCGCCTTGCGCAAGGTCCTGGCGATGTCGGAAATGTACCCGCGAAAGGGATCGACCGGCACGATGATCGCGATATGCGCGTCATCGCCGCTTCCGCCGATCACTGGAAGAAGGCTCTCGACGTCGGCGATGGCGCGGAACCGATCCTGGAGCAACCTGACCGCGAGGAAGAGGCCGAGATCGCCAGTCGCGCCAGCATCATCGCCGGCAAGCCCGCGGATGGTCGGGATCCCCCGGCGGGCCACTTCGAGCAAGACTTCCTGGACTTTGTCCGCGGGCATCCCAGCGCATCCCGGCAGCCTCGCGAGCGCCTTGCCCAAGGCCTCGCGGTCTGCGTCCTTGACCCTCGACAGGAGGTAGTAGCCGTTGGTATCGCCTGCCCGGTGGGAATAGGATGGCAGGTCGTAGTCCCAGAGATACGTGCCCTCTAGCCACCCGCCGAGAAAGCAGGCTGGATCGATCGCCGACGAGGAAACAGCGACGAAGTCGGTCCTTCGGTTCTCCAGCATGTCGTGGATCGCGTTGACGTTCGGCGCGAAGCTTAGGCCCGCACGTTCTGCTCCAAGGTTTTCCATCGTCGCGATGCAGGCAGCAATCTTGTCGGCGAGGGCGTCGCCGGACATTGCCGGGGCGATGCCCTGGCGGGACTCGCTGATGAACGCCCCGGGGAGCTGCCTCCGGATCCGATGGCGGATAAGGCCTGCATGCCCAAGCGGCGTGCGATTCTCGACCCGGGAGGCACCGGGCTCGGACATGTCTAGCTGCGCGATGATGCCCAGGTCCGGCACTACCCCGGCTGGCTGGCCGTCGAACCAGCGGACCTTGTTCCCGGTGTCCTCGGACAGGTTTGCAATGCGCGCGTCGTCCGGTCGCGACGCGATGTCGCGGTCATCGAAGATGTTGACGTGGCGGTGTCCAACCGACTGTCGCACGGGACGTCCCTCATCTTCCTGGTACCGGCTCGCGCACCAGCCGATCAGGCCCTCGTTGCAAGCATCAGTCGTTCCTCCCGCGCTGGTCACAGCGATCCCGACGACCGGCTTCGCGGCCAGGAGATCCGAGACGTCATCCAGCGCGCGGCCAACCTGCGCAGCGCTGAACCCGACCGAGATGCCGCCAACGGATACGCCGAAGCCATCGCCGAACGGGGCCATCTGGGACCGTGCCGGGAGGCCAGTAAGCTGGCGCCCGTTCCACAGAACCGACCAATAGTCCGTGCCGTTCTCGACGGCGACGAAGTCAATATGGTCGATGCCCGCCGGCGAGCGGAGGGCCATCGAAAGGATGTCGGGGATGCAATCCGGGTCCAGGACGCTCGCGGCAGGACAGGGCTTGTCGGCCTCGTCCGATTCCAGAAGCACCATCTGCGCCATCGCTTGCCACGCGAGGCGTGTGGGGTGGAGCGGAGACAACAAGACGGCATCTGGCACCCGCGAGAGCGTCCGTCCATCTTGTTGCAGCGAGGTCACCGCGATGACGTCCACCCAGCATGCCACGTCCGGCTCTGCGGCTAGCCAGGCTTGGTAGGAGGACAAGTATTGCTCCAGCAGGCCGCGGAACGCTTCGTCAGTCGAGAGCCACTTCCCGAGCTGCGCGGACTCGACGAGGCCCGTTTCGTCCCCGCCGCCCCGGATGCGATCCGCCAAGGCCACACGAGCCTCGACGAAGCCGGGGGGTGGCAGGAACTCCGAGGGCGCGGGACGCGGATCCTTCAGGAAGCGCCCGCTTGAGAACACTGGGCCATTGGCTTCCGACCAGCTCGGCTGCACCCATGACCCAACGTAGTCATCAGCGATGATGACCGGCATGTAGGACCGGGCAGCTAGGTCGGCCGACAGCATCCAATCCTGAAGGCTCGACGATCTTGCATTGCGGTTGAGCTGCACGATTGCCCGTGCCTCCGTGGGCTGCAAGACGCGACGGTTTGCACGGATGAGCCGCTCGAACTCGCTGCGACAGCCTTGCTGCTGGAACTCCTCGATCGACAGGAATGCCCTACAAGCCTCGTGCGAGACGGTGCCGTCGGGCGCCTCGCGCTCGAAGCCGATGTCGAGTTGGTAGTTGCCGTCAAGCTCGACCTCGACCTGGTATTGCCGCGGCCGGATCGTTCGCACGGCCAGTGTCGCGGCGGCATCCCCTCGCTCCGCGGCATCATCAGGATTGCCAGCGGCGGTCTCGTCGAGCGAGATTCCCGGCGAGCAAAAGACTAGCAACTCGTAGCGGCCGGCTCCCGGGAGCAACAGGCTGGCCTCATACTCAGGCCTCCCCTTGCCCTTCCGGCGCTTGGGCGGCGTCAACTTGCGGGCAAGGCGGCATGCGACGAAGATGCCCGGCGCCCAGGTCGCGAGTGAGACCACCTTGATGGCGCCAGGCTTGAAGTGCTCCGCCGATGCCACGTATCGCATGGGAGTCCGGTGGACCGGCGGCGCCGCGTCCTGGAATGTTCGGCCGCTGTCTGCGCGAACTTGGCCAACCTCCTTCCCGGAGCGACCGCCCGGCGTCCGCTCGATCGTGACGACCGCGTTCGAGGCATCGATCCCGACTGTCTCGAACTGGAGTTCCACCTGCTCTTCGACGAGGACCGGCATGCCCTTGCCCAGCGGGACGATGCCGTTGGAGCATACCATGATGATGTCGCCCGTTGCTGACGCCTCCTCGGCAAGCAACTCTGACCATTTCTCGACCGTCAGACTGGTCCACCAGGCAGGGGCCGGGATGACGGTCAACCCGAAAGCAGGGGCGTAGTAGGCAGCAGCGGCCCTTTCGAAGGCCGTCGGGCGGTCGCAGGCGACCCTGAGATGGGCCAGGAAGTCGCTAAGCGCGGCGATGTCCTCGTCGGCAGCCGATTCCTGGGCACGTGCCACGCCGGCATTGAAGCCGTCGGCAAGGGCATCGGCGACCTTCTCCAGGGTCGACACTTGCTCCCTTGGCGAAAGGCCACCCGACTGCATCGGCGGCAGCCCACATGCTAGGCTCAGGCGGGACGCCGGAGAGAGGTCGTCGCCGACCGGGTAGGCAGAGAAAACGCGCGACACAACGCGCCATGCCGAGGCGCGCTGGGTCCGATCCCTGTCAACCTCGTCGCAGGCACTCGCGGCATGCTCGACCAGCACTCGTGCGCTCTCTCGGCTCTCCTCCGGGACGCCCGCTTGCGCAATGCCAATGCCGACGACTTCCTGCAGGAACTCGTCGGCCCACCACTCCTCGAAGGGGACGTTGCCGGCGCTGTTCGCTGCGAGCATGCCGAACTCGTCCGTTGTCGTCGAGACAGACTTGTTGCTGTGCTGTCCGGGTGGGACGAGGGCTACGTAGGTGGGGCGTGCCGGGGAATTCCGTAGCACCAACAGGTGGGTCTCGTCGCAATGGCCGGATGCGCCGACAGCTGGGTTGACCTGGCCCATGGCGAGCGATGGCACCTGGAGCAGGATCGGTACCGGAGGGCCGTCGTGCCCACTCCCGTCCACGAGCATGTCGAACACGTCCCGGAGTATCTCTAGCGGGGGGCCGTGGAAGATCAGGCGTACCTCGGCACCTTCGTCGGCCACGGCCTGGTCAAGCCTAGACCTAACGATCGTCGCTAGCGCGGCAGCGAGCCGGTTCATGCCGCGGGCTCCGCGAAGGGCGGCACGAGCAGCATGCCGCTCTCGGCATCGGGGCTGTCGAGGACGAGCCCGAGCATCCGCAGCTGGCTTCCGAGGTCGTTCTGGGCAATGTCGCGATGGTCGATCGAGATGCCGTAGCTCGCGAGGTGCTGCGCAAGGCGACGCACGGACCTCGGACCGGTCGTCCCAGCCAGCGAGCAATGCACGAGCGCGAGGACGGCGACTGGCCCGAGGCCGACCACCCACGGGCTCGATTTGCTCGGCCCCTTCTTGCGTAGCGCGTACCCCTGGTCATAGCCGCGGAGGATGTCGCTCGCGGCTTGCCGCTGGCCAAGGACGTGCCTGGCGAATTCCATGATGTTCGACCCAATCCCCTTTCGGCACAGTATCGCTCGGTTCTCCCGTTCCTGCACCTCCTCTACCGTCTCGAGGAGGCCAGGGCGGTTCAATGCTGTGGGTGCCCGCCTGATCGCCTCGCATAGGGCGAGCAGCCCTGCCGCGGAGCCGAGGTCCCCCTCGAATGCCGTTCCCGCGTCCTCGAGGGCCCACAGCACCGCATTGATGCCGATCCGCGACTGCAGGAAGGACGAGGCCCTGTCCTTGATCGCCGGCAGGGCCCGGTCGCCGTAAGAAAGGTACGAGAACGAGGCGGGGAACATTGCCGACTGAGCCTCCTCGATGGTGGTTGGCCCGCCACCCGTGAGCGCGGCGCGAGCAGCTGCCCACGCCCGGTCATGCACGTCGCAAAGCCAAACGACATGGGAGACCGTGCCAATCCGGAGGATTGCCTCCAACAGGCTGGTCCATTGACGGCGGGTCATCGAACCCTTCGCGCCAAGGACCGAGACCAGGTCGTGCGTGAATTGCCTTGCCGGGTAAGACAGGCCAGCGCGATCAGTTGGCGAGAGCGAGCCCACGTCCCCCGGCGGCACTTGCTGCCATTCAGGGCTCGGGACCCAGGCCCCTATCTCTCGCTGCAGGAAGCGAGCAAAGACGTCATCATCGTCGTCGACCGACAGCGCGCTGAACAAGCTCGCCCAGATGGCTTGTGCGGCGCCTGCGTCGTCGGACCCCAGCCATACCATCCGCCGGACGAGCGAGCCAGCGGACCAGGGATTGCCGGCAAGGCGCGCCGAGCCCGAAAACGCGGCGGCCTGTGGCACGAGCGGAGTCACCTGCAGGAAGCGCTTCGAAGACTGGTTCGGAAGCTTTGGGCTTTCCAATGCGGAATGGAGCATGATGTGGAAGGAGTCGGGGTCCAACGCCGCTCCATCGCGCTCTCGGCGGCGATTGCGAAACTTCTGGATTTCCTTGTCGAGGTCACGTCCCTGTTGCGGGACTGCGCCCTCCGAAAGCCCTCGAAAACCGGCGACGCGGTACAGGGAGGCCAGGATGACCTCGGAACTCGCATATTCCGGGGCGGGCGTCATTGCCAACACCGAGCTGGAATAGGCTTCGTGGGAAGATTTCCATGGCTCTTCGCGGAACTTGGCAAGGCTCATCGTCCCGTCCCTCCGCGATGCGCGGCGAAACCCTGGCGGCGCTCCTCCACCACGACCTCGCCTGCGCCGATTCGTATCTGCGCGCGGTCAAGGATGTCGCGGTCGCGCACGATCGGCCCGGATAGCCGCGCACGCGCGGTGTCAAGCAATGCCAACACCGTGCGAGGAAGCGAGGCGACCGACATTCCACGCTCGAGTTCCTTCACGGCCCGGAACAGCTCGAACGTCAGGGCGATTGGCTGGGACGACCGTCCAGCGCCCACCTTGAGGAAGGATATCGGATTTCGCGGGCGATCGACGGCATGCTCTTCGAGGGGCTTAACCGGTCGGGCTGGCACCACGAGGGTGGCGCGCTGCATCGGCGGGGGAAGTGGCTGGCCGAAGGTGGTGGTGAGCGATATCTCGAAGTCTTGGTTCGTGTTGAGGAGGCGTTCGACCTCGCGCGCGACGTCGTAGAGGTCGCTTCCCGCCTTGTCCTCGACCACGGCTTGGAAATCCGCGAGGATGCTGGCGTCCAGCACCGCGGCCGTGCGCGCGCCGATCGTTCGCCTGACGATGCGACAGGCAAAGTCGCGGCACATGCGCTGAACCCTGCTGGCGGCCTGGGGGCGCTTACGCCGGATCGCACTATTGGAAAGGTCCGCGTCGAGTGTGGCGAGCCTGTCGAGCAGCTCCATCTCGATTCGTGGGATGACCTGAGACCTCCGTATGTAGTCGAGTCCCTCGCTGATCGAGCGGCTGAACCTGACATCGAGGTCCCGCAGCCACCACGTCGCTCGCTGGGTCACCTGAACTTCGGTGTCCGGGTCCGCCATCGCCGGGTCCATGATATCCACGAGGCCATCGAGGGACATTCCGATGGTCGCCGGGAGATACTGGACGCGCCGGGACGCCAGGAACCAGTGCAGGCCCATGGCGGTGTTGTCGTCTTCGAGGCCCAGCTCCTTGATGTCACGAAGCAACGATGGCCCAGCCTCCTTGTCCCAGCGGTGGAACAGCGCATGCTGGTACTGCGCAGTAACCAGCTGGAATAGCGCCATCGAGGTGTCGCGGGACGGCTTGCCTCGACGCCGCGCGAGGTCGTCATGCTGCATGAGACGAGCTGCCCAGGTACATGGCGGGACACCAGCGTTCCGCGACGACACTTGGTGGCCCGCCAGCAGGTACGAAGCCAGCGAGAACAGGTCGCGAAAGCTCCATCTCTTGCCGCTGGCCACCTCATACCATCGCAGTATCTTCAGCAAGGATGACCGTTCCCGCTCGCGGGCGAGCTGTTCGCGGCTGCCGCAAAATGGACAACCAGCACCGGCTTCGCAGGAGCCCGGCTCGGCCCATTTCTCCGCGTCCAGAGCCGCGGCGAGGATAGCGCTGGCCGGCGACGGCCCCCCGGCGAACGGGCTAACCAGAAGCGATTCTGCGTCCATGGGCCAGACGGCTACTTGCGGGAACGACGGGAGCGGCCAGCATGGCGGGGCTTCCGGGAACAGCCCCACGGCACGTGCCACCGCTTCCAGCAACTCCCTGCCCCGCGCGGCCCCGGTATCCATTGCCTCGATCAAGGCGTCGTCCAGCACACCACGATTGACGCAGCACAGGTAGGCTTTATCGACATCGTCGATGGCTGCGGAGATCTCGGATAAAAGCAGTTGCGCTGCCGTGCGGGTCTCGACGCCCGTGACGACGGAGGCATCCTGCACCACCAATAGCCGTCCGGCGACTTCGCCTCCGCCGACCTCCCGAAGGCCCACGTCTACCACGCGCGGCACGATGCCGTCTTCGGGCGAGAACGCCTCGGCAAGCGTGGACACCAGACTGGATCTGGCTCCCAGCGCGGTGTCGAGCCAGCGTATGGTAGACTCGATCGCCTCGGTCTTGCCGTTACCCGGGCCGCCGACCAGCAGTAGGATGCGCGGCGTGCCGGGCTCGCTCTTGGCATAGGCCTTGGCCCAGGTCTCGAGGCGATGCAGCAAGTTCGTCTCGAACACGACGCTTCCCGGGCGACCGCTCTCGTCGTCGAAGAGCCGCCGAACTCCACCCGCCCGGTGCCCGGCCCAGTTGACCAGCTGCGCGGGAAACTCCGGCGCCCACTCCCCGTTCGTCATGCCGCTCCCCTGGCTACGCGATCGCAGCAATCGGCTGCCCGCCGCGCGCACCCAGGAATTTCGATCGCTGCTCGGCAATTTCAGCAAGCAAGCCTTTCAACGCAATGCCGAGTGCCCGCGCAAGATATGGGGGCACGGCATTGCCCACTTGCGTGTATCGCGGGCATTCGCGCGTGCGCCTGTCCCCCCCCGTCGTGAATTTGCCCGTGAACCGAAACCAATCGGGAAACGACTGTAGTCGAGCACATTCGCGTACCGTCAGGATGCGAGGCTCCGAGTAATGGAGGATGTCGTCGGGCAATGTCGTAATCGTCGGTGCAGGCTCCCCGGCTGCCATCGGGTAGATCCTATGCTTCTTGAGGCCGTAGGTCTTGCGGCTCGCATCATCCATCCGAACGCCTTGGCGACATTCCGAGATAATGCGGCGAAAGCGCTCCTGCACGTCCCCGCGGTGGCGTGCCAAGCGCATGCTGTTCATCCCAGACGGCGCGTTCGCATGCATCAGCAACTGGTATGCAGTTCGAGGTGCACGGTAGGATGCCTCCTGGAAGCCACGCGGAGACTCCGCGTCTTCGCATGCGACAAGCTTCGCGCCTTCGACCTCGAGGTCGGATATTGCCGCGGCGCTACTTACCGTCGCCGGGAGTCCCAGCTCCGCAAGCTGCGCGGGCCCAGCCAGCTCGAGCAACTCGAACGCCCTCCGGGGCCCGCCCGGAGCCCATCGCAAGAGGTCCTTGCGGACGCCAATGGCGATCAGCCGGACGCGCCGCTGCGGTACGCCGAAGCGCGATGCGTCGACGAGGTCGCCTTCGACCGCGTAGCCTGCCTCGTCGAGGCTTTCGACAAGGCGGTCGAAAAAGGATTGGCGCCTTGGCGCCTCTGGCGAAGGGACGAGTTCAACGACATTGCGCCTATGATGGATGACCTTCATCCCAGGCACGTTCTCGAGGACGAGGAGTTTCGGCTTCAGAGCCTTCACCACCTCGACATACTTCTCGAAGAGCATGTTCCGGGGATCTTCCTCCTGCCGGCGTCCGGCAAAGCTAAATCCCTGGCAAGGCGGCCCGCCCGCCAGCACGTCGATCTTGCCACGAAGCGCCAGCAGGTCTGCCTTGTGCCGCTCGAGAAGCTCCTCAATGCCCCAAGCCTTTCGCTCCAGCCACTCGGGCCAGGAGAACGCTGACGGACCGGCGGGGTCATCGAGGAAGTTCGCGGAGAATGTTCCGAACGCCATTGGATCGCGTTCGATTGCGAAGCGGCCAGAAAATCCTGCCAACGACAAGCCAAGCGACAGGCCACCACAACCGGAGAATAAATCTGCAAAGCTAATCTGGCTCATCCTGGCCATCGTCCCCCGAACACTGTGCACCGCACGTCCATCCTAGCCAGCGGCGCCCGCGATGTCTCCAATAAAGCCATGGGCCGGTCCGAGTCCGAATGGGCTCGCAGTCGCGCCAATTGCGAGAACATACAAGGAACAAAGGCGTGGCGCAATAACTTGGAGCAGCCTCCCACAGGATCTCCAGCCTATCGCTTTCTGGTCGAAATTGCCTGAATCTTGGCGAAATTGGACGATTGGCTTGAGCTATATCCTTCAAGGGCGGCGGCGGCCCCGACGGCACGTGGAGCTGCTTATTCCTCCGGGCGCAAGGTCCACATCATGTGCGTACCTTCCTTGGCGCCGGCGAGGACTTTCGCGACGTCGACCGGGGCGAACTGACGCGTAACCGACCCGAGCGGGTAAAAGTCCGGCGTGAAGCTGCAAAACCGTCCCGCCTGGTCTAAGCAATGATGCGCCGCTTCCGGGAACATGTCGGGGGCGAGCGGATGATGGGCATTCGGATTGTGATAGACGCTAATTCCCTCGGTCCAGCTCTCCTCGTAGCCGGGTGCGTTGACGATCACGCGGAACATCTTGGGGAGCTGCGCCTTAGGGTCGTGATCGACGTTGTTGCCCTCGCGGATCATCAGGACGCGGCCGGACCCGAAGCCTGCTTTGAGACCCATCCGATTGAACTTGGCGATGGTGCCTGCAGTGGTGGAGACAACCGCACTGACATGCGCGGCGTCGGGCAGGCGGAAGAAGCCCGACGGGATCGTCTTGTCCTCGAAGCTGTGCGTCTCGATGACCTTCGTAACCCACTCGATCGATCCGTCACTGCGCGCTTCGGGGCTGGCCTCCACCTCGATCCCGTAAAGATATCGCTCGAGCGCCGAGCGCGTATGGATCATCGAGCCGGGCTCGGAGAAGTCGGCAACGGCGAGGACGAAGGGCTGGCCGGCGACGTTTGGACGCTCCCAATAGCGCTTTGCGAGCTTGCTGAAGAGCGCGCTGCCGAACTTGATCGGCATGTAGTCCTTTAGGAAGCGCAGCTGGTCCTCGGAAGTCGCGCGAACGGGCGGCGGGACAACGGTCCCGCCCTTGCGGGTCGGCCCGACGGTGACTGCCTCCATCGTGAAGCTACCGCGCAGGCCCGAGCAGACGAAGTCCGGTACCGGGTCGGAGCGGTCGAGTTCGAAGCCATTCTCAATCAAGGTAGCGAACAGGTACAACTCCCAGACTCGCTGGTCGAAGCCGGTAGTTTGGAACTGCTCGATGAAGTTGCCGTCGACGTCCTCGTACCAGCGCATCATTGGAGCGATGATGCCTTTGGCGGGTGAAAAGCTTTCCTCGGTCATCAGGATGGCGAGGTCCGCGTTGAGCGGGCTGGCGGGCTTTACCGGCGCGAAGAAGTCTATCGGGGCGCCCTTCTCGTCACCTTGGTGGTGCGCTTCTGGCTCCGCGTGCTCGGCAGCCGCGAGGGCGGCCGCCAGATCGGCCCTTGCCGCATCCGGGGTCTCGACGAACTCGGTCATGCCCGCGCTGCGATATCGCAGGCGCGCGTCGGGCGCGAAGATCATCCCGAAGAAGTCATTGTCGGCGATGTCCTGGATCAGCATGCCCAGGATGCTGCCGCCATCGGCCTCGAAGTATTCCAACTCGCGCCCGAAAATCTGCGAGATCGGTAGCCGAGCATAGCCGGCGAACGCATCGAATCGAAGCTTTGAAATGGATCTCATGGGGTAGCATCGCCTACCGACGCGCGAGAGGCTAGGAGCTGCGCGGCCGCTCCTGCCGGTCGCACCGCTTGCTGGCCTTCTCATCGGATATACCTCACATTCTTGTCCGATGAGATACCGCTTCACCAGCTTGCAAGCCACGATCGAGAAGCTTCTCGAGGCCGAGTACTTCCTCGCAGGAATGACGAGGAGCCAAGGGGCCGAGTTCGGCTACAACCTGAACGCATTCCTGGCGGCGTGTCGAAGCGTGACGTTCGTGATGCAGAAATCGCTATCGAAGGTTGCGGGCTTCGACGCGTGGTACGACAGCTGGCGGCAACGAATGAAGGCGGATCCCGCGATGGGTTTCTTCCTCGAGCTGCGCAACATCTCGCAGCACGAAGGCCCAGTGTCCTACGTCGGCGGATCGATTCCGTATCCGCCAGGCTGGACGTATCGGTTTGCCGGCAACCGAGAAGCAGTGCCGATGGTGCTTGTCGGGCGTGACATTGCCGCGGCATGCGGCGAGCACCTCGCCAAGACCTCCGGGGTTGTCGATGGGTTTCGTTCGGCGTTTCCGTACGAAAGCTGCATTCATGTCGCGTTGACGGCAGAGGGCATGGCAAGGCTCGGTTACTCGCTCGACGACGTGGGTGCATTGCTGGGCCTGCCGCCCGGATATCTCGAAGTTGGCGAGGCGATCGGCATCGAGGACAAGCTTCGAATGCTCAGGCGCGAGTTCGATCCGATCGAGGCCGACGGGCTCAAGCGACTGGTCCAGGGACGCTTCCAGCATGGAGGCGAGTACCTGATATTCGCTGCATCGACCGGCGCCGACCTCACCGACGACGTGGCGCGGCTGATTGAAGGTGGCAAGGAGGCACCGCTCGTCCCGCGCATGGCTGTCCTGACTGCGCTCGGCCGGCGCATCCAGGAGATGGACGCCGAATGAGGCAGATTTCGCCGTTCGCCCACAAAAGGGGAAGAGCATCAACCGATCGTCGGCGCCGATCGCCCGCGGCCGAACTGCCAGCTGATGCCGTCCGTGCGCATGATCCCGGAGGCGGCCTTGCCCATGTTCCGTTCGAGCACATTACGCCACGGCACCAAGGTAAAATCCCGCGACCGTTCGACCACCGCGAAACTCCCGCTTTCGAGATCGACCCTGCGCGCAATGACGCCCTCGATTCGCTCGCCCATCCGGGCCTGCTCGAAGCGTTTCCCAAGACTGGTGCCGATCCGCTCGCCGGCTTCGCGCAACTCTCGCTGGCGGAGGCTGTCGATCGCTCCGTCACGATACCGGAACGCCGACCGTTCGCCGTCGGCCAGTTGCTGCTCGATCAGCCACTGGCGCCGAGCCGCCAGGGCGATCCGAACCTCCCGCCCGTAACCGACATCGCGAATGACGCCATGGCCGCCTTCGTCAAGCTCGTGGTCGAGCCAGGTCGACGCGCCCTTGATGGACAGGTCGGCGACCGGGGACCGTGACAACACCGACAGCGTGACGGGCCTGTCTCGCTGCTGTCGCGCGGCATAGGCTTCAACTCGTGAGAGATGATCAGCGGGGATCGACCAGCTCCCGTCCGCCAGGCGATCCGGCCCGGCACCTGCGCGCCGCATCGCTTCCAGGCGGCGGACATGGCTGGCCGCAAATGCCTCGCTGGCGTTCGGATCGTGGCGCAGGTGCAGGTCGATCGAATAGCGCCCGCCGTTGGCGCGGGCGACCGCATCGACGGTACTATCGGCCTGCGTCGCCTCCATCCGCGACGGCGCAATCTGTACGGTTGCGCCTTCCGGCACGGCCGGTGTCGCGTCACCCCGGCCGATGTCGACATAGTGAACCCGGCCATCGACGCCGTCGATCATTAAATAGTGCCGGTCGCGATGCTCGTCGGAAAATCCGCGCTGGATCACGCGGCCTACGAGGGGCAGGCGCAGGTCGTTCGACACCACCTGCTCGACGCCTGCCCGGTCGAGACGCCGCGCGGTCAGCTCGCGCTGCATGAGCCGGATGATGTCGCCGCGCTCACCCATGCGGCACAACGTGTCCTCAAGCCCTTCCGCCAGCCGGTAGCGTCCGCCACCCAGATCTTCGGCCAGATCCATAGCCTTGAGCTTGCGCAATCGCCCCGCCGCTATGGATTGCTGGAAGGGATCATCGTCCGTCGCCGCCACGGTGCGTTCGCCATCCATGCGACGAAGCAACCGCCGGTCGATCGCGGTCAGCCGGTCCTGGTCGACATCATGGCGCAGCCGATCCTCGATCTCGCGATCGGTGCGGGGGCCGAGATCGAGCGTCACAAGCTCGGACGCGCGCTCGCGCAGGCCATGAGAGATATACTCGCGCGCGATGATGAGATTGTCGCCCCGATCGTCGACGCCGCGCAGCACGATATGGGTGTGCGGGCGCTCGGTATTGAAGTGGTCGACCGCGACCCAGTCTAGCTTCGTGCCGAGGTCGTGCTCGACCTGCGTCATCAGGCGGCGGACATAGGGCTTGAGGTCGGGATACTCGGCGCCGTCCTCAGCCGACACGATGAAGCGGAACTGATGCCGGTCGCCGGCGGTGCGCCTGAGGAAATCGTCGCCGTCGGCGCGGTCGGTATCCGGACCATAGAGCTCGCCCGGCAACCCCTCGCGCGTGACGCCGTCGCGCTGGATGTAGCGCATGTGCGCGCGGGCGGCTTGGCCGCCTTTGCCGCGAAGCCGGATGAGGCTTGCCTTCACCACCGCCCGGCGCGCGCGCATGCCTGTAAATCGATCGCGGCTCGAAAGCAGCCGGCCGACGCTCGCGCCGCGCCCGATCCGGCTGCCGTCGAAGCGTCGCGCCTTCACGCCAGTCTTGGTGCCGGCGAGCCGCGCCGCGGCGAGGATGCGCCCGCCATATGTCGTCGCGTGCCTGCCGTCCTTGCTCTGGCTCCTGCCCAGCTTGGGCTTGAAATTATCGTCAGGCATCGGAATGCCCCAAAGTCTCGCGATTTCGGGGCGGAAATGACAGATTTCCGCCATTCCTTGCAGGACTGTCTCGCAGCCGCAGGGTACTGTCTCCTGAAAAAAGGATGTGCAGACAATTACTTATGCAGGGTCGCGAGACACTGCCTTTATCTTGTTTCCCTTTCTTCCCTTCCTCCGCATCCCCCAGGCTCGAAAATGGGGCGGAACTGACGCCGAGCCGCCGCCGTCTATTCCCGCAAGAAAGCTCCCGATGAGAGCGCTTCGAGCATGTTATCGAGCACCCGGCCCGGCGTTCCTTGCCGCACGTATTCCAGCGCAATGCCGGTTCCCCGGCCCCCGAAAACCGATGCGCCAATGCCTCGCCTGCACCGTGTCCATACGGCCATTTCACCCAAATACGCGATGCGTTCATCTCGTGGTTCGACGCCGTAGCTGCGCCCTCGACCATGTTCATGACGACCTTCCGCGTGATCATCCTCACAATCAGGAACCGTGTCGCCAAGGTGGCCGAGCAGCCATAAGGATGGCGGCGGAGTAGCGCGCCGTGGAGCGAATATGGGAGTCTCATCGCGCTCAATCCGCCTTCGACAGCGCGACGAAGATCGACGATCCGACAGCCGATTCTTCACGGCCCGGATCGACCACTCGGACATCCCTGCGCACCGCGAACAGCGATGGCGACGCGGCTGCACGCATCGGCACCGCAGCCCGGCCGGACGGAGGCGGCGCGACCCTGGCGAGATAGGCCGCCGTCTCGGCCGGCAGGCGAGCGTGTCCCGCGAGATAGTCGGCATAGCGCCTTGGGCCGGCATTATAGGCGGCGAACAGGCCGGGATAGCCGAACCGATCATACATCAGCCGCAGGTAGAGCGTGCCGGCGAGGATGTTGTCGCGCGGGTCGTCGGGATTGCCGCCGAGGCCGAGCCGGGCGCGCATGTCGGCCCAAGTGCCGGGCATCAATTGCATCAGCCCCATGGCACCCGCCGAGGAGCGGATCGGACGCCCATCGAGCATCGTCCGGCCACCGCTCTCGGCCTGCATGACGCGCTCGATCCACGCCGTCGGCACGCCGAAACGGCTGGAGGCCTCGACGATGTGGGGACGCCAGTCGGCGACCGTTTCCGCCTGCACCGGCCCGGCATGGAAGGCCGACGCGGCGGCGATCCAGAGCCTCATCGTGCCCATAGCAGCCGTGCCTTGCCGACAATGTCGCGCCCCTCGGTCACCCCGAAATAGCGTCCGTCGAACGAGGCGGGCGCGTCCATCAGGAGGAATCGCTGCTCCCTGCGCAGTCGCCGGCATCCCGACCAATGCGGCATCGGCCGGCCTGCTGGATCGACGGCCAAGCGCTCGGCGACCGGCCGTCCGTTGACGAAGACCCGGCGCCCCACCGCGCAGACGTCGTCGCCGGCCGCAGCCGCGACCCGCTTCACCAGCGGCACGTTCAGGGGGAGGTAGCGGCGCGTGGCGGCCAGCCGCCGGTAGGGCCCGGGCAGCCGAGCGACCACCATGTCGCCGGGCCGTGCCGCGGTGCCCGGGGAGACCGCATAGAGGCCGATGGGCGCGCTGGCGCTCGCGTTCCAGACGAGGCGGGGCGCGGGCGGCAGCGCGACGGTCGACAGCAGGACGGCGATGCCGACCGCGCCGATTCCGATCCGCCGGACACGCCGACGATGCCTTGCCTTGGCGGCGCGCAGCGTATCGCCCCAGTCAAGCAAGGGCGTGCCGACTATGCCGGTTCGACGCGCGCTCATCGTTCGAAATCCCGCCCGGCATGGTCGCGGCTCCAGCCGTCGAGGTCGTCGATATGATATTGGACGAAGCGGCTGTGGCGGCGATAGACCGGCCCCTTGCCGGCGCGGCGCAGGCGCTTCAACTGCCGGCCCGACAGCTTGAGATAGGCGGCGGCCTGGTCGGTGTTGAGGAAGGGTGAGCCGCGCTTGGCGCGGTCCGCGCGGGTGATCTCGTCGTCGAGGTCCATGCTTCCGATGTCCTTCGCAAGGCGGCGACCCGGGACCGGTCGCCTGGGACCCCAGGACTGCGGAATTGGGCCTCGCGGCGGGAGTGTCGGAAACCGCATCGGTGGTCTTCGACACCCCCTGGGCCGGTCAGCGGGACCAGATGAGCTTCCACTCGGCGCCATCGCCCTGCACCAGCTGTGCGTAGATCGGTGCGGGCAGCGAGGGATCGTCAATCTTGAGGCTGAGATACTCGGTGCCGCTCTCGCGCGCGGCCTTGGTCCAGACCGCGCCGATCTCGATCGCACCGGCGTGGATGCGGTGGTCGGGGGCGCGGTCGTTGTCGCGTTCGCAGGGGCGGATCGTCGCCTTGGTGTTGAGCGTCAGGGTGCGGATGGTGCCCGCGAAGATGCCGTTGTCGTCACGGACGAAGCTGCCGATCTGTGCCATGTCACTGTCTCCTTGCTCGCGAGAGCCGCCCTCTTGCGGCCTCGACAGGCGGTCGACCGGCAGGCGTGCGACGACGCGCACCGAAGGCCGAAACGGACGTGGAGGACGGCGCAGCCGTTGCGCGGGAACAGGAGCGGGCCTGCCAGACCCGCCGTCGGCGAGGCCGTGGGAGGGCGGCTCTTGCGGGCAGGGATCAGGCGCCGGACAGGTCGGGAGCGCCGTGATGATCGATGCCGGATTCGCCAGCCCGGCAGTTCCCCATTGGCGTGATCCCAGGCCTCGATCCTGCCGCCAATAGACCGATTACCAAGCCCGGCCACCCCATGTCCGGCAGCGGTTCGACGACTAGGAATGACAGACCATAGGCTATGAGGAGAGCGACCGCCCAATTGGCCTGATCGACCCGCGTGAGCCGTGATCCTTCCGAGTGGTGACATCCCGACGGGCGGAAGAATGCGGTTCAGATACGTCAGCGCCGGGTGGCATGGTCCGTTGCCTACCACCACCCGCCGTCGCCATGTTTGCCGAGCAGGTCGAGATGATCGTCGTGGCGCTGGCCCCGGTCATACTCACGGCAGACATCGACGCCCGCGAGGCGGCACGTCCTGGTACGCGTCGATAAGCCGTCATTTTGTCGATGGCGGGTATCGCGACCATGGGCGATCGTTTCCTTCTCAGCGCGCCGTCGTCCCCGAAAGGGGCGGCGGCGCGCGATCTTCTGCCTTGCCCGCAATCTCCCGCCACGGCAGCGCGGCGCGAGCCATGTCCCGCGCCTCCGCGCCCTATCGGGGGAGCCGGTGCGACGGCGACCGGCTCCCCTTCGCCCGGGTCATCCGCCGCCCGGTCCGGCAGGCTGGGGCCGCCGCAGCAGCGCCTCCGCCCAGATGATCGACCCGGCGCTCCGCGCAGTTGCCGCCCAGACCGAAAGCGGTGCGCGACCTTCGAAGCCGATGTCGCGCTCGATGCCGAGCCCATAGGGCAAGCGAAGCGAGGCGAGTTCGCGCAGCGAAAAGGCACCGAGCTCGGGACAGCCAAAGCCGAGATCGGCGAGGCCGAACAGCGTGTCGCCATCCTCCCAGAGCTCGGTCGCCAGCCAGGTTCCGGCGCCGAGCGGATTGAACAGCTTCACCACCGGCACGGGGTCCGGCTCGGCCTGGCCGGCCCGCGCGGCGGCGCGGCGGGCCAGGTCGTTGGTACGCAGGGCGAAGCGCAGGTCGGGGGTCAGGAGCGTCATGCCGCCGCCCTCCGGGCTTGCGCCTCGGCATGCCGGGCGAGCAGCCAGTCGGCGGCGCGCGACGCGGCCCCGGCCGCACGGAAGATGGCGCGATTGTCCTCACGCAGGACGGCGAGCCACGCCGCGATATAGTCGGCATGGCGGACGGTCGGCACGATGCCGAGCGTGGCGCAGAGAAAGGCGGACCCGATCTCGGCGACCAGTTCCTCGCGGGCATAGCCGGGCGTCCCGAAGGCACTGGACAGGTCACGGCCCAGGCGCGCGGGATGGCCGGTGGCATGGGTCAGTTCGTGGAGGCAGGTCCGGTAGTAATTGACCTGGTCGAAGAAGGCCGGTTGCGGTGGCACGACGACGACATCCTGCGACGGCGCATAATAGGCCTTGTCGCCACCGACCCGGAACGCGACGCCGGAGGCCGCGATGACCTCCTCGGCGACCGGCACGACCTCGCGCTCGGGCAAGGGCGCCGGATCCGCGGCGAGATCGGCGGGCAGCCCCTCGCATTGCGCGGCGTTGAAGACGGTGAAGCGCTTGAGGAAGGGGACGGCGCGGGCATCGCCACCCTCGGCGAGCGCGCGTTCCTTTTCCACCTCGGGCACGAAGCGGTCGGCATAGACGACGGTCGTTCCAACCTCGCCCTTGCGGACATGGCCACCCGCCGCCAGCGCCTGCCGGAAGGTCAGCCAGCCCTGCGACGGATAGCCCCTGGCGATGACCTCGCCCCACAAAATGAGGATATTGATCCCCGAATAGGGCCGGCCGGTCAGCGCATTGCGCGGCAGGCCGGGACCGATACCCGATCCGTCGGTTCCCCATGGCTGGACCCAGGGCACATGCCCCGCCTCCAGGTCGGCGATGATCCGCCCCGTCACATCGTCATAGAGCGATGCGCGATCCTCGCGCGGGTCCCGGCGCTCTCCCGAAACACGACGCTCATTGGTGTTCCTGTGCATGTCCCGATCTCCTTTCCCCCGCCCAGCATGGCTCCCCGGACAGCGGGGGGTGGGCGGCGACGAGCGACCGGAAGGCCCGGTTCGAGCGGGCGGCGGCACCGCAGGGCGAAAGGCACTGGAGCACCCGCAAGGCTTGCGGGTTGCCGCCGGCCGCGCCGGGCCTAGGAGGGCGCGCCGGCCACTCCCGCTGACCGGGGAGGCCCCGACCCACGACGCCGCCGCGCCAGCGGCGACCGCACCCTCGCGCCAGTGATCGAAGCCGAATGGCCGAGACGCGCCCGCGGCTCGGCGGCGTGCCGCGAGAGCACGACCGGGTGCGCCAGCGCCCGGGGCGCCAACTGCCTGCTTTGCCTGGAGATCAGGCGATCAGCCCGAGGCGAGCCGTGCCTCGCAGGCATCCTTGACCAGCTGCTGGAGCAGCGCCACGCGCTCGGCCAACCATTCGAGCTCGGCGGGCGTCACCTTGTAGTGGGGCGAGTAGCGCGCGTTGACATAGGCCTGGCGCAGCAGTTCGAAACAGCGCTGCGCGAACTTGGTGTCGCGCGGCCAGACGGCGATGAGCTCGTGGACCAGCGGCTCGGCCTGGCTGCGCAGGAAGTTCAGCTTGTGCGACTTGGGGCTGTACAGCGTCAGGGTCAGCAATAGGCAGTGATAGAAGCGTTCGGTTGCTTGGTGCAGGTCAAACGCCGCGTCATTGAGGTAGCCCTTCTCCATATAGAAGCGTGCGCCCTCAAACCGCTTGGTTGCCGATGGAAACCACTGGTCGAAATGCTTCCGCGCCTCCGCCAAAGCCGCCTTGGGTTCAAGCGGCTGGGGCGTGACGAAGGGATAGTCCTCGACCTCGTAGAGCGCGATGCCCTGGTTGATCGCGTCGATGAAGAAGGGCCGGCCTTGCGTCAGCTGGTTATTCACGTCGGCGAGGCTGTGGACGATGAAGGTGACCGGTGCCGAGATGCGCTTAGAGATCGTCACCTCGCGGACGAACTGGTCGTCGGCCTTGGCCCAGAACTCGCCTGGCTCGGTCAGTCGCTCGTCGCTGACCACGACGAGGATGTCATAGTCGGACTGGTAGCCGCCGATCGGATCATCGACCCAGTCGCCGCGTGCATAGGAGCCGTACAGGATGACCTTGAGGATGCGGCCCTGTCGCCGCCATTTCTGGGTCGACAGCGACGTCGCCTGTTCGAACTCGGCGAACAGCACCTCGACGATCCGGTCGAGATCGCGGCGCTTCTTGTCCGGCAGGTGTTCGAGGTCGCTTCGCATCGCGTGCCAATCTAGCCCGCGCAGGCGGAAATGGGAACCAAGCCGCCCGGCCGGCTCAGTCTTCCGGCCTGCGGATGTCGCACCCGTTTGACCGCTGGCCTGCGCCACGCCGGCGCAGCAGGTCGCGATACCCCCCGGCGGACATGGCGCTTGCACCGGCCACGAGGCGGCGGACCTGCGAGTGCAGCGACCGTCCGGGGGCATGCCAGTCCCGTCGGGTGCGCGCCTCGCCGAATAGGACGGCGGCAATGTCTTGGTAGCTGGCCCCGCTCGCTCGGGCGTCGGCGACCCGCAGGAATTCGATCCAGCGCGGCATGCGCCGGTCGGGCGGAAAGAGTGTCGCGGCAAAGCAGCCGCCCCGGCACAGGGTGACGAGCCGCCTGAGCGGCAGCAGCCGGGACTCGGTGGAGCATAGCCCGCGCAATCGGTACGCCAGGATGACGGTGCCGCCTTCCCGAAGCGTGCCGGCCTCGACATCGACCCGGATGCGGCGCCAGCCGTCGGACAGGACGGCATGCTCGCGCGCATCCCGGCCTTCGACGACGGTCAGCCACGGCGCCAGCCGGTCGAGGTCGACGGCGTCGGGATCCGAACCGGAGGCCGGCGTGACGGTGACGGACAGCGTGCCGGGATCGAGCGCTTCATGCCACAGGATCCGTGCCGCGGGCGCGCCGATCCCCGGATCCTCTGCAAAAGTGCACCCCCCAGCGTTGCAGGCCAGGGGAGGGCGGCACCGCACCGCGGGTGGCGGGACTGGCTTGGGTATACCAGGCTACATAAGCGGGATCGCGGCGGAGCCATTCCCACATCAGGCCGGCGCGATCGGTGCGGGCGAGCCGTCGGTAGGGCGCGGGATCGCGCCAGTCGATCGGATGCGGCCATTTAGTCACGCCGTTGCCGGGCGGGGGTGTCCGCTTGGTGGCAGGTCAAGGTATTTCGTTTCGCCAAGGTTATGAATGTGATAGCCTTCCGGGCTCATGCAGCAGCCGCGCGGCCGGGGTGAGAAGCCGGAAAGGCGCGCAAGGGGGAAGAAAAGGACGGCCGGGGGATCGCCGGTGGCTTGAAACGCCGCCCTGGGCCGGGGTGCCGCGCGATGCAGATGCGTGCGATGGCGTTCGAGCTGATGGACCTGGTGGACGCCGCGCGCGACGCCGACGACTTGGCTGGCGCGATGAGGCGGATCACCCGCCATCTCGGCTTCGACCATTTCGCGCTGGCGCATCATGTCGACCTGCGCGCGGCACAGGGCGAGGCGATCCTCCTGCACGACTATCCGCCGGAATGGGTCGACTATTACGAGGCGAACCGGCTGGGCGTCTCGGACCCGGTCCACAGAGCCAGCCATGTGACCAGCGTCGGCTTCCAGTGGTCGCGCATACCGGCGATGATCCCGCTGACCGCGGCCGATCGCCGGACGCTGGCGCTGGGGCGCAAACAAGGGATCGGCGATGGCTTCACCGTGCCAGCGAACGTCCCCGGCGAAGCGCATGGGTCCTGTTCGTTCGCGCTCGGCACCGGTCATGTCATGGCCCCTGAAGCGTTGCCGCTCGCCCAGCTGGCCGGCGCGTTCGCGTTCGAGGCGGCGCGGCGGCTGTGGATGGCACGCGGCGAACGAACCGACCCTGCGCCCAGCCTGACCGATCGGCAGCGCGACTGCGTGCTGTGGATCGCGCGTGGCAAGACCGACTGGGAGACCAGCCGAATCCTCGGGGTGAGCGAGGAGACGATCAACTGCCATGTCCGGCAGGCCTGCGAACGGTACGAGGTGAGCAAGCGGACATCGCTGGTTATCCGGACGCTGTTCGACGGGACCATCAGCTTCCGGGACGTGCTTCGCCCCGGCCATCCCCCTTTTCCGGGATAGGCGAGCGGCAACCGTCCCCGTGATGATCATGGCGGCACAGCAAGGGGAGCCGTCATGATACAATTGATCCGCCATATCACACGGCCGCTGGAGCATCCGGTGCTCCGGCGCATGTTCGCGGCACGCAAGGAGGTGTTCGTCGATCTCCTGCGATGGAACGTCCCAGTGGTCGACGACCGGTTCGAGCTCGACCAGTTCGATGATGGCGACGCGCGCTACCTCGTCGTGACCGATGCGGCGGGCGGGCATCGCGCCTCGGCACGGCTGCTGCCGACGACCCGCCCGCATCTGCTCGGCACGCTTTTCCCCAGCTTGTGCGCCGACGCGCCGCCGACGGGGCCCGCGATCTTCGAGGTCACGCGCTTCTGCCTCGACCGGTCGCTCGATGCCCGCGCCCGCCGCGAGGCACGCGATGCGCTGGTGGTCGCGCTGGTCGACCACGCCCTGGCCCATGGGATTACGCGCTACAGCGCGATCGCCGGGCTCGGCTGGTCGCGGCAGATCCTCGCCTTCGGGTGGCGCTGCCGCCCGCTTGGACCTCCGCAGGCGATCGGCGGGGAGCAGGTCACGGCGCTCGAGATCGCGATCGAGCCGGACACGCGCGCGCTGCTCGCTGCGACCGGGATTATCGGGGCGGAAGCGCCCGTGGCGGTCGCGGCATGAGCGGGCTCGCCGTGGCGCCATGGCCTGACAAGGATGCCGAGGCCTGGCGCGTGCAACTGCTGCGAGAGGGCTATTGCATCATCCCCGACTTGTTGCCGGGCGAGACGCTTGCCCAACTGGACGCGGATCTTGCGCCCGCCTTCGCGGCGACACCGTTCGGGCGCGGCGGCTTCTACGGGGAGACGACCAAGCGGTTCGGCCGCCTGCTGGCGCGGTCGCGGCATGCCGAGGCGCTGGTCATGCATCCGCTGGTGCGCGAGGTGGTGGAGGGCTTGCTCGCGCCATGGTGCGACACGATCCAGCTCAATGTCGCGCAGGCGATCGCCGTCCATCCGGGCGCGCCGCAGCAGGTGCCGCACCGCGACCAAGACATGTGGCGGGTCGAGCCGGGCGCGATGGAGTATCTCGTCAACGTGATCTGGCCGCTGACGCCGTTCGAAGCCGACAATGGCGCAACGCTGGTATGGCCGCGCAGCCACGGCCGGCATGCTGCGAGCCATGACCCCGCCACGCCGCCGTGCGCGGCGGTGATGGCGCCCGGCTCGGCGTTGCTCTTCCTCGGCTCGACGCTGCACGGCGCGGGGCCGAACCGGAGCATTGCAGTACGGCGGGGCGTGGTGGCCGGCTATGCGCTGGGATGGCTCAAGCCCTATGAGAACCAGTGGCTTGCCTATCCACCGGCGGTGGCGCGGAGCTTCACGCCCGAACTGGCGGCGCTGGTCGGCTATCGCCAGCATCGCCCCAATCTCGGCAATTACGAGGGCCAATGCCCCTCGATCCTGCTCGGCGACGACATCGACGCGGCGATCGGCGCGGTCGACGCGCTGAGGCCCGACCAGGCCGAGATGGTCGCGGCCTTCGTCGCCGGGCAACGGCCGGGCGGATGAACGCGGGCGCGACGACCGAGCGGGTCCATGACGCGGTCCGGCGAATGATCTTGACGCGCGGCCTGCGACCCGGCGCGCGGCTCGACCCGGCCGTGCTGGCGGATGGCCTTGCCACCAGCGCGACACCCGTGCGCGAGGCGTTGAACCAGCTATGTGGCGCAGGGCTGGTCGATGCCCGGCCCGGTGGGGGCTTCCATGTCCCGATGATCGACGCTCCCGCGCTCGCCGACCTCTATCGCTGGAACGAGGAGGTCATCGGGATCATCCTGCGATCGACGGGTGGCAGAATTGCCGTCGACACGCGCGAACAGGAGCATGCTGGCGATATCGCGGTCGCGACGGCCGCGTTCGCCGAGCGGCTTGCCCGCGCATCGGGCAACGAGGAACACCTGCGCGCCATGCGCGACATCAATGCCCGCCTGCATGCGGTCCGCCTCGTCGAGGGCAACTTGATCGCCGATACCGACCAAGAACTTACGCGGCTTGCGGCGGCGGCCGAGTGCGCCGACGGCGCCGCGGTGCGCATCGGCTGGCGCCGCTATCACCAGCGGCGCCAGCGGCTCGCCCCCGAAATCGTCCGCGCACTCCTGCGCGACTAGGCGCAGGGTCGGTCCTATAGCCGCCGTCCCTTTGAGACCTTCGCTCTTTTCGGCAGAAAGCGGCGGCGGCGGGCCGAAGCGTTCTCGCTGGAATCCTTCCCGATGACGGTCCGACGCCACCGAGCCGTCATCCCGACCATGTTATCTTGCCTGTGATCTGCAAGGAGCATGGCCCCGATGACCGCTCGTGATGGCTGCGGCCGCGACGAACTCTATGACATCGTCTGGTCCGAGCCGATGATGCATGCCGCTAAGCGCTTCGGCGTATCCGGCAGCTATCTCGCTCGCGTCTGTGCCATGCTCAATGTGCCAAGGCCGCCGCAGGGCTATTGGGCCAAGCTTGCGGTCGGCAAGGCTCCGCCGCCTCCATGCCTGCCGGAAGCACAGCCCGGTGATCAGCTTACTTGGTCTCGTCATATGCAATGGCCAACGGCTGAAGCTGCGGCGCCCCGGCCCCGTACGCCGGCTGCGCCAATAGCAAAGCGGCGCATGCGGATCGCGGCAGGGACCATCCACCGCATGATCAGCGGGGCACGGCATCATTTCGAAAGCGGCCGACCAGTCGACAAGAATTCCCATCTCAAACCGCACAAGCGCCTGCTCGTTGACGTGAACGCCTCGGCATCGGGCCTTGAAAGGGCGCTCGCCTTTGCCAATGACCTCTTCAATGCCTTCGAATCCAAAGGGCATCGGGTGGTCATGGCACCGCCAGGCGAGGAGCTCTGGGGCATATCGGCTGATGAGCGCGAAGCCGTCGGCCAGCCCAAGGAGCGATGGAGCGCAAGACGTCTTTGGTCTCCCCAGCGTCCGACGGTCGTCTATATCGGGTCGGTGGCGATCGGCCTCGCGATCGTCGAGATGTCCGAGAACATCACCGTGCGATACATCGATGGCAGTTATATTCCCGAACGCGATTATGTGGCGCCCAAGCGAGGGGAGAACCGCTACAGTTTCACCACCGCGAAAGACATGCCGTCAGGCCGCCTGCGGCTCATCGCCTATTCACCCTACCACAACGTCTTCTGGACCAACCAATGGCAGGAAGCCGGCTCGGCCAGCCTGGCATCCAAGATACCCGGCCTCGTTCGCGCTGTCGAAGACATGGCCCCCGAACTGGTGGCCCGTATCGAGGCGGCTCGGCTCCGCGCCGAGATCGCGCACAAGAAATGGCTGGCCGAGCTGGAAGCCCGCGATCGGGCTGAGGACAAGAAGCGGATCGAACAGTCCAAGGTCGATAGCGCTTCTCAGCTCGACAAGGTCATCGAGCACTGGACCAGAGCGATGAGCATTCGACGCTTCTTCGATGCCGTGGAAACGCAGCTTGCTGACCTCCTTGAACGCGATGCGCAGATTGCAAGACAACGGCTAGAAAGCGGCCGTGCCCTATTGAGAGGGCAAGATCCTGTCGAGGCGCTGCTTACCTGGCGAACCCCTGGCGAAATCTACACGCCGCGCTTTGACGGCACGGGGGATTAATATGATCGCCCCGACTTCGTGCGTTGCCATGTGGCGGTCCTAGCAATTTCCAAAACCAATCGCGTTGGTCGTTCGCGCATCGCTACAATGTCGGCCTGTGGGACAAACCCGCCATCTACGGAGGCCGAGCCGAACGGCGGGTTCAACCGAGAGCAGCCGTTCACGAGCGTCCCGAAAGATGGCGAAACAGGAATGCGCATATCTCGCCAGCGTTCGCGCCCTTGGACGTGCCGCTTAAGGGCCGCCTCGGCTGTGCCCGATCACGTCCAACAGGGCATCTGCGGCCTTCGTGCGATAGCGTTCCTTATGTCGCAACCCGAAGAAAGGGCGCGGCTCGAACGCGATCGGGGCGGCATGCAGCGTGCCTGCGGCGATGGCTGGTTCGACCACCAGCGCAGACAGAACGGCGACGCCGGCGCCCGCCTCGACGGCCGTGCGGACGCTCTCGTTGGAGGGCAACGTCAACGCCACGTCGAGCCTGGCCGGATCGACGCCCAGGCGGCGCAGGTGGCTGTCGAAGGTCGAGCGCGTGCCGGACCCTGGTTCGCGCAGCACCCAACGCGCATGACGCAGCCAGGCGGCGTCGATCGACGCATTCCCGAACGGCCGGGCCCCGACCATCAGCAACCGATCCTCGCCGATCGGCCAATGCGCCAGCGCCGGATCGTCGATCTGCCCTTCGATTACTCCTAAGTCCGCCTCGCCATCATGGACGCGCGCGGCCGCCTGTTCGCTGTTCCCGATCGCTAGGTCGATATCGATCGCGGGATAGCGCGCATGGAAGGTCGCTAGGAAAGGCGGCAACCAATAGGCGGCTATGGTCTGGCTGGCGACGACCCTGAGCGTGCCACGTGCCAGCCCGCCAAATTCGCGCAGCACCGTCTCAGCCGTTTCCGCCCGTGCCAGAACCCCGCGCGCTTCGGTCAGGAACAGTCGCCCGGCCTCGGTCAGCGCGATACCGCGGCCGACGCGGTGGAACAGCTTGATTGCATGCCGTTCCTCCAATGCGGCAATAGCCGCCGAGGCGGCCGACTGCGTGACGTTCAGCGCACGGGCGGCAGCGGTCATATGCTCCCGCTCGGCCACGGCGACAAAAATGCGGAGCTGTTCCAGCGTCATGCCACACCTATACCTGTAATCATCACATTTGGCGATTGAAACGACAATATAGATGCGTTGGAACGATCGGTGATGGTGGCATAGATGATGCGGCGGAAGGAACATCGCCGTGACCACCGTTGCCCGAACCTACGCTACCTCATGCATCGCCCGGTCGGGTAGGCTGGCTACACTCCTGCCGGGCATCGGTCTCTGCCTGACCGTGACTGGCGCTGCCTATATCCTGGAAGCAGGCGAGCGCACCTTGGCTGGCAAAGCCTGGCTGGAGGCGCTGGTGCTCGCCATTCTGATCGGCACCGCAATCCGCAGCCTGTGGACGCCCGGTGACACATGGCACGACGGCATCGCGTTCAGCGCCAAGTACCTGCTGGAAGTCGCGGTCGTCTTGCTCGGGGCCTCCGTCAGCGCCGCCACCATCCTGGCCGCTGGCGTACCGCTGCTCGTCGGGATTGCCGGCGTGGTGGCGGGTGCGATCCTTCTCAGCTTCGGCATCGGCCGCCTGCTCGGCCTACCAACACGCATGGCGTTGCTGATTGCATGCGGCAATTCGATCTGCGGCAATTCGGCCATCGCGGCGGTCGCGCCGGTGATCGGGGCGGATAGCGACGATGTCGCCGCCTCCATCGCGTTCACCGCCGTGCTGGGCGTCATCGTGGTGCTGGGCTTGCCGCTGCTGGGGATCGCGCTCGGCATGAGCGGCATCGCCTTCGGGGCGCTGGCCGGGCTGACCGTATATGCCGTGCCGCAGGTGATCGCGGCCGCCTCGCCGCTGGGCGCTGCGGCCGTGCAGATGGGCACGCTGGTGAAGCTCGTCCGCGTGCTGATGCTGGGGCCGGTTTGTCTTGTCCTGTCACTGATCGCGCCGCTTCTTGCCCCGCAGGAGGGCAATGCCGGAGAGGTCGTGTCGGGCACCGCACCGGCAAAGAGGTTCAATCTCGCCCATCTGGTCCCGTGGTTCATCGTCGGCTTTCTCGTGATGGTCGCCTGTCGGTCGATGGGGCTGGTCCCGACCGGCGCAATCGCACCGATCGGCCGGGTGGCGACGTTGCTGACCGTAGTGTCGATGGCGGCATTGGGACTGGGCGTCGACGTTCGCACCGTCGCCAAGGCGGGTGGCAAGGTGACGGCTGCCGTCGTGCTGTCGCTGCTCGGCCTTGGCGCGATCAGCCTGACCCTGCTGATCCTGTTGCACATCGCCTGATGGTCGATTGGGGCCGGGGCGGATCGAATAACATGGGTTCATGTTCAGCCAAGGTCATGGACCGCTGCGTCCGACCCTATGGAGTTGCCGATAACGTGAGGATTTTATGCAAGACGGCCATCGTCGCGGCCGTTCTGTCCAGTGGCGCGGCGCTGGCCCAGACAGGCGACTTCGCTACTGTGATGGCCGGCGCGATGCAGCGGATGCATCAGGCGATGGCGGTCCCGTCGACCGGTGATCCCGACCGCGACTTTGCCGCGATGATGATCCCCCACCATCAGGGCGCCATCGATATGGCCGAGGCGGAACTCCGCTTCGGCAAGGACGAGCGGCTGCGCCGCCTGGCGCAAGGCATCATCGTCGAGCAGCGCCAGGAGATCGCCGTGATGCAAGCCATTCTGAACGAGAAAGGCGGTGCCCCCGCCATGCCCCCATCCCACCATTCGGAAGGAACCCATCGGTGAAGCAGCTGATCCTCGCAGCCCTTGTCGGCACCATGCTGGCCCCCGTCGCGGCGACCGCGCAGCAGGTGCCGAACGCGCAGCCTGACATGGCCGTGTCGCCCAGCGACCGGTTCTATACGTCGGACCAGTTCTCCAACACCGTGTCGGTTATCGATCCGTCGAGCAACCGCCTGCTCGGCGTCATCAAGCTGGGCGATCCGACGCCGATGAACCTCAGCCCGCTGTACCGGGGGCAGTTGCTGGTCCACGGCATGGGCTTCTCGCCCGACCGGCGGACGCTGGCCGTCGTGTCGATCGGATCGAATGCCGTCAGCTTCATCGACACCGCCACCAACAGCGTCCGCCACACGACCTATGTCGGCCGCAGCCCGCACGAGGCGTTCTTCCGCCCCGATGGCCGGGAGGTCTGGGTCAGCGTGCGCGGCGAGGACTATATCGCCGTCCTCGATGGCGCGACCTACAAGGAGACCGGGCGCATCCCGGTTCCCAACGGCCCCGGCATGACGATCTTCTCGCCGAACGGGAAGTACGGCTATGTCTGCTCCAGCTTCTCGCCCGAAACCGTCGTGATCGACACCGCGTCGAAGCAGATCGTCGGTCGGGTGAAGCAGGAAAGCCCCTTCTGCCCTGACATTGCGGCGACACCGGACGGCAAGCAGGTCTGGCTGACGCTGAAGGACATCGGCAAGGTCATGGTGTTCGACGCCAAGCCACCGTTCGCGGTGCTGAAGAGCTTCGCGACGGGCGCGATCACCAACCACGTCAACATCGCGAAGACGCCGCGTGGGCAGTTCGCCTATGTGACGGTCGGCACCGAAAATGTCGTGAAGGTGTTCCGCACCGATAATTTTGCCCAGGTCGCGACGATCCCGGTCGGATCGCTGCCGCACGGCCTTTGGCCCTCGGGCGACGGCAGCCGCATCTATGTTGGCCTGGAGAATGCCGATGCAGTGGCTGCGATCGACACTGCGACGAACAAGGTCATCGCCACCATCCCGATCGGGCAAGGCCCACAAGGCGTGGCCTATGTTCCGGGCGCGGTGCCATCCGGCACCGGCATGGACAATCTTCAGCCGCTCGCCAAGGCAGGCGAGAAGGTTCAGCTGATGCTCTCGGGTACGGGACGAAGCCAGGTGACGCTCTTCGATCAGGGGCAGGTGCAGATCCTCCAGGCCGCCGTCGCGGGCCTGCCGCCGAAGATGCCGTTCGTACTGGGTCTGTCTACCAGTCCCGATGGTAACGGCCCGGTCGAACCGCTCGCCAAGTTCATGACCAACCCCGCAGGCGGCGCGATCGTCAACGCGGTCGGACCGCTGCGGCAGATCGTTACGCCGGCCGCACCCGCAGGCTCACGTCGCTATCTGGTCATTGCTGCTGGTCAGCCTGAGGCGCCGAGCAACGTCGTTCAGCGGCAGGTCGAGCAATAGGTCCCATATCGCAGTCAGGGGGCACCGAGGCATCACCCGCCCGGTGCCCAGACCTTCACTCTGGAGGGAAGGGCGTGGCGAGACGGCGGAGGCTTTCCATTCGGAGAATGCTCTGAGATTCCGCGCTGATTGACGAAATTGCGGTTAGACGGCATATGCGTGGGCACGGCGATGGATTTCCGCCGGGCCATCTGGCCGAACCGCCCTCGCAGGGGCCGATGATTCCTACCAGGCGCCATAAGGCAGCAAGGAGGAATTGTGCGCGCGACGTTTCGCAATCTCTACGACCAGTTCAATGTGGCGGGCTTCGTTCGCGATCGTCACGATCATGCGATGTCGGTTCTGCGCTGGGCGCTGATCCTGGTCCCGATGGCAGCGACGGTCGGGCTGCTATGCGCCGCATTTCTGTGGAGCCTCGATGCGGTGACGCGGCTCCGCTTCGCCTATCCCTGGCTCTTCTACCTGTTGCCGGTCGGCGGATTCGTCGTTGGGCTGCTCTACCATCTGACCGGGCGTTCGGTGGAGGGCGGCAACAACCTGATCGTTGAGCAAATCCATGAACCGGGCGCTGGCGTACCGCTGCGCATGGCACCGCTCATCTTCTTCGGAACCGTCGTAACGCATCTGTTCGGCGGGTCAGCCGGACGCGAAGGCACCGCCGTCCAGTTGGGTGGCAGCCTCGCCAGCGGGTTCGGACGCGTGCTCAAGCTGGATGCGGAAGCGACACGCATCCTGCTGATGACCGGCATCGCAGCGGGGTTTGGCGCGGTGTTCGGCACACCGATCGCCGGCGCGGTTTTCGCGCTGGAGGTGCTGGCGATCGGCCGCGTCGAGTATCGTGCACTGGTGCCATGTCTCGTCGCCGCGCTGGTAGGTGACTGGACCTGCCTGGCAACGGGTATTCATCACGGCATCTACCGGGTCGATACGCTGGTGCCCGTCGACGCGCTGCTCATCGCCAAGGCTGGTGTCGCCGGTGTCGCCTTCGGACTGGTCGGGCTTGTCTTTGCGGAGGCCAATCATGCGCTGGGCGGATGGCTGAAGCGCGTGGTGTCCTATGGCCCGCTACGCCCTGTTATCGGCGGGCTGGCCGTGATCGCCCTCGTCTGGCTGTTCGGCACGCGCGACTATCTCGGCCTCGGCACACTGGCGGCGACGCCGGAAGGCCTGACTATTGCCAGCTTCTTCGGTCCCGAAACGCATCCGTGGAGCTGGGCGCTGAAGCTGCTGTTCACCGTCGTCACCCTGAGCGCAGGCTTCAAGGGCGGGGAAGTGACACCGCTGTTCTTCATCGGAGCCGCGCTCGGCAACGCGCTTGCGCCCATGTTCGGGGTGCCGACAGGGGTGTTCGCAGCGATCGGTTTCGTCGCGCTGTTTGCTGGCGCAGCCAATACGCCGCTCGCCTGCACCTTCATGGGGATTGAGTTATTCGGCGCTGCCTATGCGGTGCCGATCGCGGTCGCGTGCTTCGTCGCCTATCTTTGCTCGGGTCACAACGGCATCTACCTGTCGCAGCGCGTCGCCGTGCCGAAAGTGCCTGCCGTACACCTCACATCCGGCGTGACCCTGCGCGATGCCCGCACACACCGCGCCTCCCGCCGACGCACGCGCGTCTGATTTCTGCTGCCTGTCGAAAGCCCTGCCATGCCTGCTCGTTTTATCGTCCAGCACCGCGAGGTCGGGATGCTGTGCATCTATCTGAAGCCGTCTGATAAGATCGGCCCGCGCCGCTTCTGGGGCGCAAGGCCGCTCTATCGCAAGCTGATCCGCACAGCGAAGGCAGACGGCATCATCAACGCCATCGCGCAGCACAGGTGTCAACGTCGCCGCATCGATCGTGCTGTGCCTGTTCGCGGTCTGGCTGGGATCAACCGCATCCAATCTGTTCAGGAACTGACGCTATGACCCACCGATTGCTTGCCGTGCTGACCGATCCGGCTACGGTGTCCGCCTGCCTCGATGCCGCGGCGCTGGCCGCCCCGGCATTGCCTGGTTGCCAGATCGAAGCCCTCCACGTCGATGTCGATCCCGATCACATCATTGCGTCACCGGAGGAGATCGACTTTCAGCAGCTTCGTGAGAAGCGCGAAGGAACACCGGCTGAGCGGACAGCCGCCACTCATGCTGCAGTGATTGCGTGGAGACAGGCCCATCCTGACACGCCATTCGAATGGCAGTGTGTGGTCGGGCGACAGGAAGAAGTCGTCACCGAGCGAGCCCGGAACGCCGACGCGGTAGTTCTGGCACGCGGACATGACATGGATAGCGGCGATGCGATGCATGCAGCGGTCTTCACGCTCGATGCGCTGGTTCTGTGTAAGCGCTGTTGCGCGGTCACCTTGCTGATGGCGGCATAACCGGGGACGGATTGGCCTTTCTGGATAGCAGCAAGGCCTACAGCCATGACGATGTCATGTGACGATACTGGCACGAGGCCGGTTCG